>DASPXY010000861.1:0-3307 GCA_035637055.1 Gemmataceae bacterium
GATTTGGGGCGCCGCCGTGAGTACGCCGACCTCCTGACGCGCATCTGCAAGAAACCGCCGCCCTGGACGTACTGGGGCTTCCGCCCGCCGCCGCGGCCCGCCAATAGCGTGACCTGGGAACGAACCGCGGTGATCGAGCAGGCACTCGCCCGCACCCTCGAAGATCCGGATCGAACCGTGCGCCTCGATGTCCTCCGCCGCATGGCACGCGAGAAGATTGCGGCGCCAGCGGCCACGCTTGGCAAATGGCTCCAGGAAGAGCGCGACGCCGAGCGCGTGGCCTCTATCCTCCACGCGTTCCGCGGCCAGCCCGCCGCCAGCCGTCGCCCGCACCTGGAGCGAGTTGTCCGGGACCGAGAACACACAACGGCCAACCGCCTCCTCGCCGTTTCGCTGGCGCTGCAGGGACTGGATGCTCCGGGTGAGGGCAAGTTGCTGGCAATGGCTGAGGCCATCGAGGACGGGCCAGTGCTCGCCGAAATGTTGCGCGCACTCCGAAGGCTTCCCGCCGCGTCGCCGTTGTTGCTGCGTAAGCTGACGTCCACGGAAGCCGAGGTTCGCGCCGCCGCGATTGACGCCCTTGCCGAGTTGCAAGTCCCCGAATCGCACAAACCGATCCGCAAACTCCTCGATGATGCGGATGCCCGCGTTCGCAGCGCTGCGGCGATGGCGGCCGGGAAATTGTCCCTGCGCACGGCGGTCGAGCAACTCCTGCGGCGGGCGGGCGATGCCAATGCCGACGTGCGCCGGTCGAGCCTCGATGCGCTCCGTAGATTGCGCGAACCCCAAGCGCTGCCACTGGCGGTTACCGCACTCGCTGATCGCGAAACAGCGCTAAAAGCGCTCGAATATCTCGGCGAACTCGGCGGACCCGAGCACGCGCGGGCGGTGACGGACCTCGGCCGCCGCGATCCCTCCGTGGAGGTTCTCAACGGCGTTGGCAAGGTGCTGGCCGGTTGGGCCGCGCGCAAGGGGGTGTCGGCGGCGCGACGCCAGGAGATCGAGCAGGCCCTCGCGGACTTGCACGGCAGCAGCGGCGTCGTCCTGGCCTGGTACGCCCTTGGTCCAATGGATCGCAACAGCGCCGCCGACCTGATGCCGAAACTCACGTCAGGCCAGTCGTCGCCTACCGGCGCCAATCCCGCCCCGAATTGGCGAGTATTCCTGGCAGCCGGGATTGACGCCCGCGCCCGTTTCGGCGCCGCCAAGGATCCAGACAGCACCTGGGTCGGTTACAGCGAGATCGTTGTGACGGAATCGTCGCGGGTCGAATTCTTCACGGCCGGCACAGGGCAGGCGACGGTCTGGCTGAACGGCAAGGAGGTCTACCGGCGCGACCGCCCCGGAGTCACTGGCCCGTACCCCGACCGCTTCGACGCCGTGCTGGCGAAGGGCAGCAATCGGGTCGTCGTGCAGCTCACCGTGGCGAAGGGCAATGCCGAACTGCAACTCCGCTTTCGCCGCAAGAGCGCCACGCCGGACCACGAACGGCTCACACGGGCCGCGCTGTCGCGCGCCGGCAATCCTGCCCACGGCCGGCAGATTTTTCTCAACGCCGAGAAATCCCTGTGCATCAAATGCCATCGCGTCGGCGAGCAGGGTGAGCGCATCGGGCCAGAACTGACCGGCCTGGGCAGCCGCTTCGCAAAGGTCTACATCGTCGAGTCGATCCTGGAGCCGAGCCGCACCATTTCGCCGAGTTTTGAGACAGTCCTTGTCGTCCTCAAGGACGGCAAGACGCTGAGCGGCGTCAAGGTCGACGAGACGGAAACGTCGCTCACCCTGGCGGACAGCGAAGCGAAGAGGCATGTCCTCGCCAGGGTGGACATTGAAGAGGTGCGCAGGCACGCGGTCAGCTCGATGCCGGAAGGGCTCGAACGGCGCCTCACCGAAGACGAGTTCGTGGACCTGATTTCGTTCCTGGCGAACCTGAAGGAGAAGCAACGCTGAGAACTCGCGGACAAACCCCTCCCCCCAACCCCCTCCCCTGCGAGGAGAGGGGGAGCAAGCCAAACGGCATCTCTTCTTCTCCCCCTCTCCTCGCAGGGGAGGGGGTTGGGGGGAGGGGTTTGTCCGCGAACTCTGGTCACAGGCAGCGCCTCGCAACCCTGAGCTTCCCGGATCGCGCTTCCCTCCCCTTGCCCGGGAGGGTATAACTTAACATGTTGCTGCTCGTGATGGGCGGCACTGTCTCCGGCAAAGGGGCCGCATTTCTCTTGCTCTGGCAGCAAACGCTGATCCTACCGCCTGGCCGTGGGCGGAGCGGTTCCCGCCGGACCACCCTGATCCCACGATTCGCCTGTTCATTCGGGAAGCTCCCTCGACTCGCTCCGAGCGCCGAAGGAGAGAGCCAATCGGGAAAAAGGATGGTCGATGAGCAGCCTCCGTGAAGTTCACGTCCCTGTCAGCGCTGCCGCCAACGGGCAGATGGTCCCGCCGCGCTGTCTGATCCTTGGGGAAGTGGCGATCTCCGACACCCTCCTGGCGCAGGAACTCGGCCTGCACATTCAGACGGTGCGGAATGGTACCGCGGCCCTGCAAACGCTGACGCGGCAGTCCTGTGACATCGTCCTGGTGGATCTTCACACCCCGCGTGTTCGCGGCCTGGCGTTTCTCGAAGCCGTCGCGAATCGGCGACCCCCGTTCGCAGTCATCGGCGTGGCGGACCCCGCCGACATCCACCAGGCGGTCCAGGGCATGCGCCTGGGGATCTTCGACGTCTTGCCGGCGCCGGTATGCGCTCCTCAACTCCTCGCCGCACTGCGCCGGGCCCTGGCGGACCGGGCAACTCGCCTGAAGGCCGCCAACGCTGCCGACCGCGGCTTTCCAAACCTGCTGGGCCACAGTCCGGCGATGGCGGAGGTGTTCAGGCTGATCAGCCGCGTCGCCCCCAGTCGCGTGACCGTGTTGCTCGAAGGCGAAACGGGGACCGGCAAGGAACAGGTGGCTCGTGCCCTCCACGCAGGAGCGCCCGATCGCACCGGGCCGTTTGTCCCGGTGAACTGCGCCGCCTTACCACTGACCCTGCTGGAGAGCGAATTATTCGGCCACGTGAAGGGCGCCTTCACCGACGCCGTCGAGCGCCGTCCTGGTCGTCTGGAACTCGCTGACAAGGGCACCCTGTTCCTGGATGAGGTCAGCGACATCCCGCTGCCGATGCAGGCCAAGTTGCTGCGTTTCCTGCAAGAGCGCCGCTTCGAGCGCCTGGGCGGGATGGACACCCTGGAGGTCGATGTCCGGGTGCTCGGAGCGACGCACCGTTGCCTGCGCCGTCTCGTGCGCGCGGGGAAGTTCCGCGAAGATTTGT
>DASPXY010000862.1:0-8792 GCA_035637055.1 Gemmataceae bacterium
AAGCGTATGCTAAGCCTGTCAAGGCAAACCTGAGCGGTAGGGGCAGTGTTTGCCCCTGCGTCCATCTACCCACCGTCCCGCACCCACCTGTCCGAAAGGAGACGACCGTGTCCGCCGCAACCCTCTCCGCTCCCGCCATCAAGCACATCGACGAACGCCGCCTCGAAGAGGATCTTGGTTACCGCTTCGGCTACGTCAGCGAGTTTATGGGCTTCGGCCCCGAGGACGTCGCGGCCATCCACGCGATGGCGCCGTACCTCGCTCCCCTCGTGGGCGTCCTGGTCGATGCGGTCTACGTCAAGCTGTTCAGCTACGACGCGACCAAGCGGCATTTCGTGCCGCGCCAGTTCGGCTACGACGGTCCCACGCCTGCATCGCTCGACGGCCTTGGCCTGGATCACGAGCAGATCAGGTACCGCAAATCCCACCTGGGAGCCTATCTCAAGAAACTCGTCACCGGCGCGTACGACCTCAAGATGGTCGGCTACCTGGATTTCGTCGGCAAGATGCACACGCCGAAAGCCGGCAGCCCCGAAATCAACGTGCCGCTGGTGCAGATGAACGCCCTGATGGGTTTCGTCGCCGACGCACTGCTGGCGACCATCCTTGGCCTCGAACTGGACTGCGCGACGAAGACCAGGGCGGTACGGGCCTTTAACAAGTTGCTGTGGCTGCAGAACGATCTGATCACCCGGCACTACGCCGCCTGACGGGTTGGGCACAACCCCTCCCCCACAGGGAGAGGGGGAGGCAGCCAGAAGAGTCTCTTTTCTTCTCCCCCTCTCCCTGTGGGGGAGGAGGTTGGGGGAGGGGTTGTGTCCGCGAGGGGAACGATTCCCATGACCCTGTATGAACTGAGCGCGGCAGAGCGGCAGACGTACCGCCAGTACGCCGAACTGGCCCTGCCGCGCCACACCTCGTACCCGATCGCTCCCGCCTGGCGGTCGGACTACGGCCCAGCCGCCCTCCGCAACGACCTGAGCCGGTCCGCCGCCGAGCGCCGCCCCCTGTCACTCTACGTCCATATCCCCTTTTGCCAGCGTCTTTGTTACTATTGCGCCTGCACCAAGGAAATTGTGCCCCCGAACCGGCGCCAGGAGCGTGACCCGGCCGAGGCACTGCTCGAAGGTCTCGACCTCGAGACGCGGCGCTTCACCGACCTCGTCGGACCTGGCGAGGTCCGCCAAGTCCACCTCGGCGGCGGCTCGCCCACGTTCCTGACGGTCCGGCAGCTGCGCTGGCTGTGGGGCCTGCTCTGGCGGCGTTTCCACATCACTGCGGACGCGGAAATCGCCATCGAGATCGACCCGCGCATCACCACGCGCGAGCAGCTGGAAACGCTGCGCGAACTGGGGTTCAACCGCGTCAGCCTCGGCGTCCAGGATTTCGCGCCCGCCGTGCAGCGCGCCGTCAACCGTAGCCAGTCGGTCGAGATCGTTGCCCAAATCGTCGCCTGGTGCCGCGAACTGGGCTTCAGGTCGATCAATTTCGACCTGATTTATGGCCTGCCGTTCCAGACCCTCGACAGCATGGCCGACACTCTGGAGCAGACGATTGCCCTCCAGCCGGATCGCATCGCCTTCTACCGGCTGGCAGTCATCCCCGAGATCTTTCGCTGGCAAAACGTGTTCCGCCATGCTGACCTGCCATCGGGCGAACTCGCGCTGGACCTGAACTTGCTGGCGGTCAATCGCTTCCTCGCTGCAGGCTACGAGTTCATCGGCCTGGATCACTTTGCCCGACCCGGCGAGGCGCTGGCCAGGGCCCAGCGCGAAGGTTCGCTGCACCGCACCTTTCAGGGGATGACGACGGGCAAGGCCCTCGATGTCCTTGGCCTGGGGCCATCAGCGATCACCCAGTTGCACGACGCCTTCGCCCAGAATAGCAAGGGTAGCGCCGAGTGGCGAACCACGGTCGATACCGAGTTTGCCACCGAGCGCGGGCTGCACCTGAGCGACGACGATCGGCTGCGGCGCGAACTACTGCAGCAACTCTACGGCCACGGAGTAATTGACAAAAGAGACCTTGAAAGCAGATTCCACATTGCCTTCGACGCGTATTTCGCTGGTGAACTGCTGCGCCTCCGCGAACTGGAGAGCGACGGGTTGGTGAGTGTGGAGGCGGACGTGGTGCGGCTGACGGTGCCACTCGGGCGATTGCTGGTGCGCGTGGTGGCCGCAGTGTTTGATGCCTACCTGCCGCCTGACGCCTACCGCAGTGGCCTCCCGGCCGAGCAGGCGTCGCGCGTCGGCTGAACGTCCACCGGGTCACAGTCGTTTGCGGGCGGCCTTGCGCTGGAGTTTCTGGACGAAGGCGGCATGCTCCGGGCTGTTCACCCCCTGCTGCACCGCGGCGGCCACCGCTGGTAGATCAGCGTTCATCAGTGCCCGTGGATCGAGCCACAGGCCAGGGAAAACCTTGCTGCGATACAGCCCAGCCGCGCCAGGCCGTAGCCGAGCGTACTTGCCGGCGCGCAGAACGAACCAATCGATCTCCTTCTCCATCACGCGCCAGACGAGGTACTCGCGTACCTTATTGCGAGCGTACAGCGGCAACTTGACCTCCAGGTCAAAGTCGGCGCTGGTGACGGCAACTTCTGCCAGAAACTCCGGTCCACCTTTGAGGTAACCGTCCGCATCGACACGGGACTGGCCACCGTGGGTTTCCTTGATGCGCAGGGAGGTGTCGGGCTGCGGCATGCTATCCTGCCCTAACCGAATACTGCCGTTGTCGCCGCCCTCAAGCCCAGGGGTGTGCAACCGATACAGATAGAGCCAGCCATTCAGGTCGGAATGAGTCCAGGAGTGATCGCGCGTGACAGGGGAAGGCATGTAGACGACTCCGTCGATGAGTTCCGCCTTTTTCAGCTCCGGCATGGCGTCATAACGCCGCTCGAACTCTGCCCGCGAGAGCTTCTGCCCGGCTCGTAGTGGCGGCACTGGTTTCGTGATGATCGAATTCATGTCCCCTCCCTCGTAACGCGTCACTTCTTCTCATACACGATTCTACCACCGACCATCGTCAGCACTACCTCAGCCCTCGCGATGTGGTCGCGCTCCGCCGGCGCCAGGATGTCGCGCGACAGCACCACCAGATCCGCCAGTTTGCCCACCTCCAGCGAACCGCGGTCCTTCTCCTGGAACGCCGCGTACGCCGACGTCAGCGTGTACGCCTCAATGGCCTCGTCCACGCGAATCCGCTGCTCCGGAAACCACCCGTTTGGATGCTTGCCGTCGAGCGTGCGGCGGTTGACGGCGGCGTCGATGCCAAGCAGCGGGCTCAACGGTGCCACGCTCCAGTCCGAGCCGAACGCCACCTTCGCCCCCGCGTCGAGCAGCGAGCGAAACGCATACGACGACGCACACCGCTTCGCCCCGATGCGGCCTTCGGCCCAGCGGCCGTCGTCGATCGCGTGGTACGGCTGCATCGACGCGATGACGCCCAACTCCGCGAAACGGCGATAATCCTGCGGCCGCAAATGCTGGACATGCTCGATCCGAAAACGGCGATCGCGCGCCCCGTTCTTCTTGGCCGCCTCTGCGAACAGGTCGAGCAGTTCCGCGTTGCCGCGGTCGCCGATGGCATGGATCGCAACCGCTAACCCCGCTCTGTCCGCCGCAAGGATGTTCTCACGCAATTTGCTTAACGGCCGCACGAAGATGCCCGTGCTGTCCGGCTCGTTCAGGTACGGTTCGTACATCTTCGCCGTGCTGGAGCCGAGCGAACCGTCGATGAAATCCTTGAGGCTCCCGATCGAGATCCATACGTCGCCGAAGCCGACCTCCACCCCGACGTCTGCCAGGCTGCGCCATGTCCCCAGAGGCGCGTACAGCCGGATGCGCAGCGTCAAACGACCCGAGCGCGCCATGCTCTGGAGAACGCGCAGTAATGTGCGGTGCGTCGCGGGATCGCTGCCATCCATGTCCTGCACGCTGGTGACGCCGTAGCGGGCCGCCTCGGCGAGCGCGGCGCACACCCCCTCGACGATCTCCGCTTCGGTGGGGCGCGGCGCCAGACCGCTGACCAGGCCCATCGCGTTATCGCGCAACACCCCGCTCGGTTCCTTCCCGCCGGGCTTGCGCACGATCACGCCGCCAGCCGGGTCGGGCGTGGCTGCCGTGATGCCGGCCAGCTTCAACACGTGCGTGTTGACAATCGCCATGTGCCCGTCGTAGCGGCGCAGGAACACCGGGCGGTTGGCGACGTACTTGTCGATGAGTTCGGCGGTAGGCAGCTTGCCGTTGAAGGTGCGATCGTGGTCCCAGTCGCCGCCGAGGAGCCAGCGGCCAGGCGGCAACTTGCGATCGAACTCGCGGAGCAGACGGCCGAACTCGGCCTCGTCCTTCGCGTCCTTGAGAGCTACCTGACTGAGGCGCATTCCAGAGCTGAGAAGGTGGACATGACTGTCATGAAAGCCGGGGACAACGCGGCGCTGGCCCAGATCAAGGATCTTCGTGGCAGGGCCGATGAGTGTCCGCACGTCGGCGCTGCTGCCGGCGGCGACGATGCGGTCGCGCCACACCGCAAGGGCCTCGACCTCGGGCCGGCCCTTGGCGACGGTCCAGATCTTACCGTTGAGCAGGACCGTATCGGCCGCGACCGGGCCGATCTTGGCGGGTTGTTGCTCGCCGCCAGCGAGATCGCGGGGCAAGAGCAAGGAGGCAGCGAACAGCAGCGGGGGCAGAATGGCCTTCATCGCGTGGCACCTCGGAGGAGGAGGGTTCCAGGAATCCGAGGCATTCTACCCGCGCACAGTGGCTGGAGCGCGTTGCATTTGCTCATTTGCCGTAGCGACAAGCGGCCTGCCGCTTGTCGCTACGGCAAATGGATTCGATGCTCTGTACTCGGGACGGAGCGCTCGATACGATACCCCCGCCATGACGCGCTACCGGCCCTCCCTCGCTGAATTCCTTGAACTGGCCCGCCATCACAGCCTGGTTCCCGTGTATCGGCAGCTGATCGGCGACACGCTTACCCCGGTCTCCGCCTTTTGCAAGATTCAGGAGGGCGATTGGGCCTTTTTGTTCGAGAGCGTCATCGGCGGCGAACGCCTCGGCCGCTACAGTTTCCTCGGCTCCGGCCCTTTTCTCCGCTTCCAAGCCTTCGATCACCGCGTCTTGATCCTGGAAGCCGCCGCACCGCCGCGCGAACTCGAACACCCCGACCCGCTCCGCCTGCTGGAAGAAATCCTGTCCGCCTATCGGGCGCCGAGTCTGCCTGGTCTGCCGCGCTTCCTCGGCGGCGCCGTCGGCTACGCCGGCTACGACGCGGTGCGGTACGTCGAGCGTCTGCCCAAGCCGCCGCCCGACGACCGCCATTTGCCGGACCTGTGCTTTGCGCTCTACGATCGCATGGTCATCTTCGACCACATCAACAAGACCGTCGCCGCGGTGGCCCACGCCCGCATCGATGCCACCGACCCCCACCGCAGTTACGAGGCCGCCTGCGGGCGCGTTGACCGCCTCGTCGAGCGCTTGCAGCAAGGCGTCGCCGACTTGCAACTCACAGACATCACCGTTCACGCCCACGGGTCGCCACCCGTGGGCTTTGTGTCCAACTTCGCGCCCGGTGCCTACGAGACCGCCGTCGAGAAGTGTAAGGAGTACATCAAGGCCGGCGACATCTTCCAGGTGGTCCTGAGTCAGCGGCTCACCACGGAAACACGGGCGCGGCCGTTCGACATCTATCGCACTTTGCGCGTGGTCAACCCCAGCCCGTTCATGTTCTACCTCAAGACGGGGCCGCTGTGCCTGGTCGGGGCGTCGCCGGAGATCATGGTGCGCGTCGAGGGCGACCGCGTCACGATCCGGCCCCTGGCTGGCACGCGGCCGCGCGGCAAGACTGAGGAAGAAGACGATCGCCTCGCCACCGAACTGCTCGCCGACCCCAAGGAACGCGCCGAGCACATCATGCTCGTCGATCTGGGCCGCAACGACGTCGGCCGTGTGGCTCGCTACGGGACGGTGCAGCTGAGCGACGTGATGACGGTCGAGCGTTACAGTCACGTCATGCACATCTGCAGCAACGTCACCGGCCGCTTGCAGCCGGGCAAGTCGGCCTTCGACGCCCTGCGCGCTTGCCTGCCGGCGGGGACTCTCAGCGGCGCGCCGAAGGTGCGCGCGATGGAGATCATTGACGAACTGGAGCCGTGCCGCCGCGGGCCTTACGGCGGGGCGGTTGGCTATGTGGACTTCAGCGGCAACATGGATACGTGTATCGCGCTGCGCACGATGGTGCTCAAGGGGCAGACGGCCTACTTGCAGGCCGGGGCGGGGATCGTCGCCGACAGTGTCCCGGAGCGCGAGCGCGAGGAGACGCTGAGCAAGGCGATGGGATTGCTGCGGGCGCTGGAGATCGCCGAGACGCAGCTGTGATGAAAACCCCTCCCCCAACCCCTCCCCTGCGAGGAGAGGGGCGAAAGACAGGCCGTTCTTCTCCCCTCTCCTCGCAGGGGAGGGGTTGGGGGAGGGGTTCTGACGCCACTCAACCGCTCTTTTTGACCTGCTCCCAGTGTTCCGGCGTGAACAACACCTCGCGCGCGTTGCTGCCGTTGTAAGCGCCGACGATGCCGTCCTCCGCCATGAAATCGATCAGCCGCGCCGCCCGCCCGTAGCCTATCCCGAGCGCCCGCTGCAACAGCGACACGCTGCCTCTCCCCTCGCGCACCACGATCTCGATGGCCTGCTCGTAGACCTCGTCGCGCGCACGCAACCCTTCGAGGAAACTGCCGCCTCCCGGCGTGGCCTTCGTGCGCAGCTCGATCAGCTCCTGCTCGAAGCATGGCTCGCACTCCAGATGCTCGACCACTCGCGTAATCTCGCGATCGCTGGCGTAAGTCCCCTGTGCCCGCACCAGCGTGCTCGTGCCTGGCTGCAGGAACAGCATGTCGCCCTTGCCGAGCAGTTTGTCGGCGCCCATCTCGTCGAGCACGACGCGGCTGTCGGTGCGGCTCGACACCTGGAAGCAGATGCGCGCCGGCAGGTTCGACTTGATCAGGCCGGTGATCACGTCCACGGTCGGCTTCTGCGTCGCCACGACGAGATGAATCCCCGCAGCCCGCGATTTCTGCGCTAACCGGATAATGTGACTCTCCATCTCGCGCTTCATCTGCATCATCAGATCGCCTAGCTCGTCAATCATGAGGATGATGTACGGGATGCACTCGGGGATCTGCTGGCGATCCTCCTCGTCAGCGGGCTGCACGCGACGATAGATCTCCTCCAGGCTGAGTTCGTTGTAAGCGGCGATGTTGCGGACGCGTGCCCGGCTGAGCAGGTCGTAGCGTTCCTCCATCTTGTCCACCGCCCAGGACAGGATCGCCTCCGCCTTCTTGGTGTCGGTGACGACGGGACACATCAGATGCGGCAGTTTGCCGAACTCGATCAGCTCGGTCCGCTTGGGATCGACCAGGATCATCTTGACCTGATCGGGCCGGCGCGTGAGCAGGACACTCAGAATGACTGCGTTGAGGCACACCGATTTGCCGGTGCCGGTGCGACCGGCGATAAGCAGGTGCGGCATTTCCGCCAGATCGTAAACCAGCGCTCGTCCTTCCGTGTCCTTGCCGAGGAAGAGGGGAACCTTGGACTTGATGGCCTTTTTGCCGGCGCCCAGGATGACGTCCTTGAGGCGCACCTCGGCGCGATACTCGTTGGGCACCTCGACGCCGACCGTGTTCTTGCCGGGGATTGGGGCGACGATGCGCACGCTCGGCACCTTGAGATTGAGGGCGATGTCGTCTGCAAGGGTCGTAACCTTGTTGACGCGCAGGCCGGTTTCGAGAGCGATCTCGTACTGCGAGATGACCGGGCCGGTGTTGACCCCGACGACGCGGACGTTGAGGCCGAAGTCGGCGAACGTCTTCTCCAACAAGGCCCCCTGCTCGCGCAAATGGCGGTCGTGGTCCTCCTGCGGGAACGGGGCGGCGTCCTCCAGGAGCGACAGCGGCGGCAACTCGTATCCGTCGAACGGCTCGCCGTCCGCCGCTGGCCCCGGACGCACGATGCGCAGCGGCGGCACGGCGGTCGGCCCCGGGTCGGGGGCCTGGGGCAGCGGATCGAGCATCGGTATTTGAGGATCGCCAAACTCTTCTTCTCGATCTTCGATCCTCGATCCTCGATCCTCGATCTGCGCTGGTTGTGGGACGCTCGCGGACAACTTGGCGAGCAGAAGAACCGTGCCACGACAGCCCAGCCAGAGCCAACGACCGCAACGCAGGAGGAGGACATCCGCGGCGAGCACCAGGCCGAGCAGGACGGCGCCGGCCACGAGCAGTGCGCCCCAAGGCGAGATGAACGTGTCGCGCACCACAGACGCCAGCCAGGCGCCGAGGGCACCACCAGGGCCGGGCAGAGGACCGGCGAGCACCTCCGGCCCGAGAGCATCCGCCACGATCGCGGAGCACGGCAGGAGTAGGAGCCAGCCTGCCAGGCGGCGTGACCACGTCCAGAAACTTTTCCGCACGAACAGCAGCAGCACCAGGACGAACCAACTCCCGAGCAGCACGTAGACCGAGCCGCCGAGCGTGTCGTACAGTTCGCCCGCCAGCCACGCCCCGGGCGGACCGAGCAAACGGTCAGGTTCCGGTGGCGGTGGATAGACGTTCGCGGTCCTTGCGGGCGGGTCGTAGCTCAGGACACAGAGGGCGACGAGCAGGCCGAGGAGCAACAGGGCCGAGGCCACGAGATCGAGACGCCAACCGCGGCGATCGGTCATGAGGGGAACTCCAGAGGAATCTCAGGGGCGCCGATCCGGGAGCTGTTCCGCGTCCATACAGTATCATCGTTGAGGAA
>DASPXY010000863.1:0-2540 GCA_035637055.1 Gemmataceae bacterium
CGCGGTTGAGGGCGACGAGCATCGCCGGCACGGCGGGCACCAGTTCGACGCGATGACGCTCCAGGAGTGTCAGCACCGCGCCGGCCTCGAAGCGCGGGTGCAGGTGAACGGTGGCGCCCATCGCCAGGCTCGTCAGCAAGCAGGCCGAAAGCCCGTAGGCGTGGAAGAACGGCAGCACCGCCAGCACGCCTTCGGTGCCGTCCTCGCCGCCAGTCCAGGCCCGCAGCTGCAAGGCGTTGGCGACCAGGTTGCGGTGAGTCAGCATGACCGCCTTGGGCGAGGCCGTCGTGCCGCCGGTCGGGGACAACACCGCCACGTCCTCTTCCGGCACGATCGCGGGGTGCAGTGGCCGCGGGTGCGTCCGCAGGAGGTTGTCGAAGCAGTGAACGCTGCCGTTGTCGCGCAGCCGCACCACGCCGTTGCGCCGCATCCGCTCGACGCGGTAGAGCCAGCGGCGGAACGCGCCCAGGTGGTCCGCAAGCGAGGCGACAACGAGATGATCGAGTAACTTCTGCTCCAGAGCACCGTTTAATTTGGGAGCCAGCAGGTCGAGTGTGACAACGGTACGACATCCCATCAGGCGCACCCACTTCTCGATTTCCTCGGGAACCATCAGTGGGCTGAGTTGCAAAGCGGTGGCGCCGGTAAGCCACGTTGCCTGCAGCGCGACGATGTACTCGGGGCTATTCGGCAGCAGCATGCCGACGCGCGCGCCTCGGCCAGCACCAAGCGTGGCGAGCGCAGCGGCGAGGCGATGGGCCATGTCGGCCAGTTGCGCGTAGGTGCGCACGGCCCCGAATAGCGTGCAGCCAGGCCGTTCGGGAAACCGGCGGGCGGAGCACTCCAGCAGATGACTGACGGGAACGCTGGGGTAGGACAGCGACGAGGGCACATGGCCAGGGTAGGCGTCGAGCCAGTCGCGGTGCCAGAGCGACAGCGGTCCACGGTCGTGCTCGTGGGCAGAGCGGATGGGATCCATGACGTCTCTTCTCTGCAGCAGGGCGAAACGCATCCCCGGCTGGGGTGGGGATCGCGTGGGTATGTCGTCAGGAGCGGCGGCTGGTGCAGGGCAGGACAGCGCTCCTCTCCGCAAGGCGGACGTTGCCCCTCGGTTGATGGGGCGTGTGATAGTTCCCTGCGCTGGCAGTTGGTCGGAGCGGTTCCGGCGCTCCGTCGGGGTGGCTGATGATTGGAGGAAGCCAATGAGATCAATAATCCCCTGCTCTATTCTACCCTATGTCAAGCCTTCGGACAACCGCGCGGCTTACCCAACTTCACAGAAACACCGGAGAAAGGTGAAAGGGGAAAAGGCACCAGAAGAGGGTCAATGCCTCTCTTCTGTCGCCTTTACTTGGTCGGCGCCACCAGCGCGCGCGCGGCCGACTCACTCTCGGCGAGCCGCAGCATCTTGTCCATGCGTGTGTACAGCAGTACCTGCTGAATGCGCGGTGGGATCGAGTGCAGGGCGAGGGCGCCCCCCTGCTGCTGGAAATGCTTGTGCGAGACGACCAGCCAGCTAATGCCGTTGGAGTCGAGGACGCCAACGCGGCTGAGGTCGAGCAGAACCTTGCGCGCATAGACGTCGTGGCCGAGGACGCTCTCTAGGGGGTTATCGTTGAGTTGGAACTTGACCTGGCTAATGTCGCCCTCGCAGCGGACGCTCACAATATCGCCGTCATCGGATACCGTCGACATCTTCAACATGGCAAAACCTCCCCCGATGGCGAGTTGGGAGAAAGACCGCGGAGGGGCACCCAGGCGACCCCCGTCCTGGCTGAAGGGTGGCCGCCACACACTCGAATGCTATCGGGATGACCCAAACGACGCAAGCACATTCAGCGGGGGCGAGCGCTTGAGAGCGGCTGCGGCTCGTGGTAGTCTCGACCGCGTGATCCGTTCGCCTGTCTCACCCCGGAGAAACTTATGTTCCATCGTACACGTGTGCTGACGCTCGGAGTCGTCTGGCTGAGCGCCCTGCTCGCTGGCGCAACGTCCCAGGAGCCGATCCGCCCCGGCAAGGAAGTGATCAAGCTCTTCAACGGCAAGGACATGGCCGGCCTGTACACCTGGGTGAAGGGCACCGGCCGCGAGGATCCGAAAAAGGTCTTCACGGTCCGGGACGGCATGATCCACGTCTCGGGCGTGGCGAACGGTTACGTCGCCACCGAGAAGGAGTACCGTGACTACCGCGTCGTCGTCGAGTACCGCTGGGGGAAAAACACTTTCGGGAGCAAGTACGTCCGCAATTCGGGTGTGCTGCTGCACGCGATCGGCCCCGACGGCGCTGTGGGCGGGACGTGGATGTCGTGCATCGAATGCCAGCTGGCACAGGGTTGCGTCGGCGACCTGATTGTCATCCGCGGCAAGGACGCGAAGGGCGAGGTCATTCCCGTGTCGCTGACCAGCGACGTCGCCATCGGCCCCGACAAGCGGCCGCGCTACTCAGCGGGCGGCGAGAAGCGCACCTTCACGAAGGGACAATTGTGGTGGAACAAGCACGAACCGTTCTTCAAGGAGCTGATCGACACGCGCGGCAAGGA
>DASPXY010000864.1:0-4473 GCA_035637055.1 Gemmataceae bacterium
CACGTCAAGCCAGTAGGCCTCTCCCAACTGCGCGTCGTAGAGGATCAAGAAAACGGGCAGCTGGCCATCCCTCCACAGGCGGTAGTCCTTGGCGCTGACGGGAAAGGAGAACACCTCTTCCTGAGCCAGTTCGTACTGCCGGAGGCTGTCGCTGGCTTTCAACTGCAGGAGGATGTAGTTGGCCTCGGCTTCGCCCGCCTCGTTGTAGGTCGCCAACAACAAATCGTGGCCGTAATCGGCGACGATCCGTTGCACGGTATAGCCGCACCTGAGCGCCAGGCCCTCGACGTGATGCACGCTCAGGTCGGCAATGACATGCTCGCGCGTTCGCCGCTTCCGTTCGGCTTCGCCGGGGGAGGTCGTCTGCGCCTTCTTGGCCATCGTGTTCCATCCGTGGGCCGTGGCTTGCTTTCCGTCTTGATTATCGCGTGTGGTCGGATGGAGGTCAATCCCACGAAGGGGGAAGGTAGGAGAGTCTACGCACCTTCTTTCGTTCCTCACCCCGCCGCTTCCTTCCGCGCCCGTGCCAGCAAGTCGCCGACGCCCAACTCCGCGGCGAAGCGGTCCAGGTGCGCCTCGTCGAGACGGCCTGCCTGCACCTTCAGCACTCCAAGGACGTCCACCCATTGCTGGCTTGAGGACTCATTGCCGAGGCGATACCAGTGTAACTTAAACAGGATGACATCCTCCGCGGTCAGCAAGTCGATGGGCGGGCCAGCCTGCTCGGGAAGGCTGAACTGGACGCGCCGCGCAAGCGCTGCCTCCTCGAAGGGCGTATCCTTGCGGACGAACACATCGATCTTGAAGCCGGCGCGCGTCTGGAGAATGTTGAAACTCGATCGGTCGCGCACGGCCTGCCGGACAGCAGGCAGGCTGACGTAGTAATCCGATCCGAAAAGAGCGACGAGTTGCGCCTCCTTGCCGGAGAACGGCTCGACGGTCACGTCGGCGTCCTGCGTGTAGCGGGCAATGCCGTGAATGGAACTCGCCATCGAGCCGCCGAGGGCATACGGGATGCCCAGCTTTGTCAGTGCCCCAAGCACCTCGCGCAAGATCTCGACGTTCTGGGCCACGGGCTCCATCGCCGGTTCCTCCATCGTCGCGGCTGCGTGAAAACCGTACTGGACCGCCAACCAGTCGGCGTGAATGTCGGCGGCGCTGGCGCCTGGATGGCGTTGACGGAACCCGGCGGCGTGGAGCAGTTTCGCCGTCTGGAACGTTTCGGCGAGTTTCAGCCACTTCCGCTCCGGACTCATCTGCCGCCAGATCTCGACCCACAGCCGCTCAACTTCCGGAGGCGTATCGGTTAATGTCGCCATGTCGCTCTACCCCGCCAGCGTTTCCTCGATACTGCGATCCAGTAAGTCCACCATCTCGTCGATGTGCTCCGCCGTCGAGACGAGCGGCGGCCCCATCGCGAGCCAGTGCGGGTCGAAGCGCGTCAACAGGCCATGCTGCAGCGCCCGCCGCCCGATCCGCACGCCAATCGCCTCGTCGGCCGGAAAGCGCTCGCGTGTCGTCCGGTTGCGCACAAATTCGATCCCCTGAAACAGCCCCTTGCCGCGAATGTCACCAATCACGTCATACTTGTCGGCCAACCGCTCGAAGCCGGCCCGCAACCGCTCCCCCTGCACGCGGGCATTGCCGCACAGGTCGCGTTCGAGGATTTCCTGCAGGACCGCCAGCCCGGCGGCACACGAAAGCGGATTGCCCTCGAACGTGTGGCCCTCGACGAAGCCGGGGTTCTGGGCGATCGGTCCCCAGAAAGCGTCGGCGATCGAGCGGCGGCAGATCATCGCCGATAGCGGCACATACCCGCCGCTTAGCCCCTTGCCGACGCACAACACATCCGGCGTGACGCCGAATGTCTCGGCCGCAAACATGCGTCCCGTGCGGCCGATGCCCGTGATGATTTCGTCGAAGATCAACAAGACGTTATGACGATCGCAAATCTCTCGCAAGAGCGGCAGGTACTCCTCGGGCGGGTCGATGATGCCGCCGGTGTGGCCGATCGGCTCGACGATGACCGCCGCCACCGTTGCCGGATCCTCCATGTCGATCACGTCGCCGACGAGGGTGGCGCAGGTGATGCCGCAGTCGCCGTAGCGTTTGCCGAAGGGGCAGCGATAGCAGGTCGGCGGGAAGACGTGCAGGAAGCCGGGCGCCAGTGGCTCGTTGACGGTCTTGCGGCCCTTGAGCCCCGACGCCGACAGCGACGCCATCGTCGAGCCGTGCCAGGACAGGTAACGGCCGATGATCTTGTACTTGCCGGGATTGCCGGTCAGTTTGTGATACTGCCGCGCGAGCTTGATGGCGGCCTCGGTCACCTCGGAGCCGCCGCACTGGAACTTGACCGCGGACAGGTCGCCCGGCGCCAACTCGGCGAGGAGATTGGCGAGCTGCACGGCGACGGGGTTGGTGCCGTGCATCGGCGGCGAGAAGTGGAGCGTGTCGAGCTGGCGGTGGATGGCGTCGATGACGCGGCGATTATTGTGGCCGACCGAGACGACATAGATCCCGGAGAGGGCGTCAAGGTAGCGCTTGCCGTGAACGTCCCAGTAATGGACACCGTCGGCGCGGGCCATGATGAACGGGGCCTTCGACCACTCGGCCATCTGGTCGCGGACGAAGATCTGGCGGAGGAACTGTTCCTCGGTGGTCTGGGCATGGGAAATCAGGTCAGGCAGGGTAGCAGTGGACATTGCAGATGCTCCACGATGAGGTTTGTGTCAATGCGCCGCGCGGTGGGCTGTCAATCCCACCAGAAGTACCACACCTTGCCGCCGCGCAGCGTGGCCGCCAGCGTGTCCAGGTCGCGCATGCCTTGCTCGACGATGTCGTCGCAGTACAGGTATTGCTCGCGGGCCAACTCCAGCGCTCGTGTCCGGCTGCGGGGTGGCCGAGCAACCAACATCTCGACGATGTCGTGCGTGATGCCGACGACTTCCGCCCCGTACTGCTCGTGCCAGTACTTCATAATGGCGACATGGTGCTCCGGGTGCGGACAGGCGTTCCAGCTACCGAACATCAAGAACGCCGGCACTTCCCAGCCGTTCATCGTCGGCACGAGTCCCACATGGATCCGGCGGTGGGGCTTCTTCGTCAGGACATCGTACGGGATCGAGAAATAGTCGTCCGGCCACATGTCTTTCGGCCACTTGCCACGAGGTAGTCCTTGAAATGGCGCGTCTTGGGCGAGCATCCTCTCGTAACGCACCACCACATCCTCGGCATCGGGCGTCTCGCGAAACTCATTAAGGGCCTCGCGGGCATTCTCCACGGCGACCTTCTGCCAGCGAACGAACAGCGCGGGAACGTTTACCCGCCGCGCCTTCCCCAGAACCTTCCCCGGCTTCTGGTCCTCGCCGTCCTCCCGATTCTCTGCCAGCAATTCGAGATCCTCGTCGGTGCCCAACAGAACGGGCCAGTGACCCGTCTTCGGCACCAGTTTCCGCAGCCGTTTCCAGGTCGGGATGGCCTCCGTCCCCTCGACGGTCAGGCGCCCGACTCGATGCTTGCCGATGGTGAACGCCAGCGCGAGCGAGGACACATCAACCCCTGCCCGCTTCAGTTCTGCTTCAAGCTTTTCCATGACTCCCTCAACGGCCAGCGCCGCAGTAGGTCGCGGCCGTCAGCGCGTAGAGCCAGGCGACGCGCATCAAATCGTCGATCGATACCCACTCGTTGAGGGTGTGCGCCCCGGCGGCGTTCGGCCCGTGCGTGATGGCCGGCACTCCCGCCAGCGCCCAGAAACTGTTGCCGTCGTCGCAGAACGGCTTGGCCCCAGGCGCGAGGGGATGGCCGTTGGTCGCCTCGTAAGCACTCTGAAAAGTCGCCACAAACGGATTGGCCTGGTCGAGCAAGAACGCATCGCGCATCAGGGGCAGTTCACTGGTAATCGTTGTGCCGGTATCCAGCGCCACCTCCTCCAGCAACTTGCGGAACTCACTCTCGACGTCCTCGCGGCGCGTGCCGGGCAGCCAGCGGCGCGTCCCCTCCAGGCGACATTCTTGCGGGTACTGGTTGAAGATCTCGCCGCTGTGAATCTGCCCAATGAAAACGCTCTCCGCGCCGGCGAGCGCGTCCTTCTTCAGCGACAATTGCCCGTCGAGTCGTCGCAATCTGGCGACGAGTTCGGCGCCCACCGCGATCACGCTCGGCTCGTTCGGCCGCATCACTTCATGCACCGGCGGCCCTGTGCGGCGGATCGTCACCTTCCACGTCAGCCCGCCGCGGCCGATGACCGGCAGGCACTCGTTGAGATATTCTGGCAGCAACACGGCGTCGCCGACATAGCCCTCGGCGATCAGCTGGTTTAACTGGCGGCCGTCGCCCCACGGCGTTTCGTGCAGGTCGTGAGCGGTCAAGAGTACCGAGCCGGCGGTCAAGGCGCCGGTGTCGCGCAGAACGCGCAAAGCCTCAACGGCCGCAGCAACACCGCCTTTCATGTCGGCGGAACCGCTGCCGGTGATG
>DASPXY010000865.1:0-4129 GCA_035637055.1 Gemmataceae bacterium
AGGCAGAACCGCCAAGCCGATTCCGTATCACACAGCCCGCCAGCCTTTGCCTTCGTGGCCGTAGGCGAAGATGCCGGGGTGCAAGATCTCCGCCAGGATCTCCAGCGATTCCACCAACCGAGGACCAGGACGGTTGAAGAATTGATTGCCATCGACGGCAAAGACGCGCCGCTCCCGCACGGCACGCAGCCGCGGCCAATCGGTATGAGTCGTCAGCGCTGGCATTTCGCGGAGCGTCCGTTCCAGGTCGAAACCGCACGGCAGGGCCACGATCACGTCCGGGTCGCGCTCGCGCAGTTGCTCCCACGTCAGCCACGGGGAGTGGCGGCCCACGGTCCCGAAGAGGTTGACGCCGCCCGCCAGGTCGACCAGCTCCGGCATCCAGTTGCCCGCGGCCATGAGCGGATCGAGCCACTCCAGACAGGCGACCGTCGGCCGCTGCTCCAGCGTCCGCACTTTGTCCACGACCGCCGTCATCCGTCCCACCAACTCCTCGACGAGGGCATCCCCTCGATACGGCACGCCCAGGGCCTCGGCGACCAGGCCGATGTCGTTCCAGACGTCGGCGAGGCAGTTCGGCAGCAGCGACACCACACGCGGCCGTGAGCCCAGCCACCCACACACCGCCCGCTCGACGTCTTTCAGGCTCACCGCGCACACCTCGCACTGCGCTTGCGTCACGATCACGTCAGGCCGCAACTCCTTCAGCAGCTGGGCGTCGACCTCGTAGACGGAGGTGGCCTCTTGCAGAGTTGCCTTGACGCGCTCGTCGATCTCGCGGCTGCTGCCCTCGACGGCAAACTTCGGGGCCGTGCAAACCGGAAGTCGCTTGATCGACTCGGGAAAGTCGCATTCATGGGAGCGGCCGACCAGCTGCTCCTCGAAGCCGAGAGCGCAAACGATCTCCGTGGCGCTGGCGATCAGAGAGACAATCCGCGGCATGGTAAGCCCCTCTCAAAGAGTGAACAGTGAATAGTGAACAGAGAAAACAGGACAACTGCAGGTTGTGACACGGTCTCCTGACCGTGTCACTCTGCTGACCGCAGGTCTCCCTGGGGTGCCGGCGAGCAGCGAGGAGACCTGCGGTCAAACCCCGTGGCACGGTCAGGAGACCGTGCCACAACCGGGGACAATCCGCGACATAAAAACCTCCCACCGACAGAGACTCCAAGCGTACATTCGCCAGATTGCGCGAATGCCACTCTTTTCTCCCGTCCGTTACAACCTTTCTCTCCCCTTCTTTCCTTTCTATTGCATCAAGAGGTTTACTGCGAATCGCCGATAAACCTGTTGCCTGCCCGTCTTGCCGATCATTCGGAAGACCGCGGCCGGGCGGGGCGCTGCTTTTCTGAACGGAAGCGGAATGGAGGCCACAATGTTCAGGGGATGTCTCGGTCTGCTGCTGCTTCTCGGGGTGGGAGAAGGCCTCGCGCTTGCCCAGTCCGCGCCACCGCCTTCCTCGATTCCCATCGCCGTCATGTCAGGCCCCGAGACGGGGGCCATGTTGCCCGCCCAGAACCCTGACGGGGCCGACAAGGGCAAAGAACCGGAGAAGAAGCAGCCCGCCGCCGATCCGGGAAAGCAGGGTCAGGCGCAAGGCTGCCAGAACACCCAGAACCAGAATACCCAGAACACGCAGAATCAGCCGACCGAGGAGGAGAAACGCGCCGCCCTGCTGCGGCTCGACCACTCGGGGCCCTGCGAATCCGTGTGGTTCAAGGGCGGCTTCCTGCTGTGGTGGCTCCGCAGCGCCCCACCGACGGGGCCGCTCGTCACCACCGGCGGGCCGAACGCCGGCATCCTCAACAATCCCGATACGCAAATCCTCCTTGGCAACGACCGCTTCAACTTCAGCGGCCAGACAGGTATCACGCTCGAAGCGGGCGTGTGGCTCGATGAACTGCATCAATGGGGCCTATCGGCGAGTGGTTTTCTCCTCGAACGCACAAGCCAGGGGACGCTATTCCAGTCCAACGCCGCCGGCGTGCCGTTGCTGGCCCGTCCGTTCACCAACGTCACGAAAACCACCCCCAGTAAAGAGGACAGCCTGGTGGTCGCCGCACCCGGCGTCGCCGCCGGCACCATCAACGTCTGGACGAACACGCAACTCTGGGGCGCGGAGCTAAACATCTTCCGCAACCTGGTGTACACGCCGCAATGGAACATCCACGTCCTCGCCGGCTTTCGCTACCTCGACTTGCGGGATGATCTGAACATCTTCCAGAGTTCGACGCGCTTCACCGACGGCACCACGGAAGTCGCCGATCGCTTCACAACACGCAACCAGCTCTATCTCGGCGAGGTCGGCGCCACGTTCGAGTGGGCGCAAGGGCCATTCATCGTGGATCTGTGGAGCAAGGTCGGGCTCGGTCCGAACCATGAGCGCGGGCGGAACCTGGGCGAGACCCTGTTGCCTGGCGCGGCCAATGCCGTTCCGGGTGGCCTGCTGGCCTTGCCGCCGACCGCAACCCTGTCATCGAAACCGGGCCTGCCGGTCGGCAACTTCGGCGTGCATCGGACCGACTGGTTCGTCATCGTGCCGGAGGTCGGCCTGGATGTCGGTCTGCAGGTGACGGATCATCTGCGGCTGTCGGCGGGCTACAGCTTCCTGTACATCAACAACGTGATCCGTCCGGGCAATCAGGTCAATTTGAACGTCAACCCGAGCCTCGTGCCGAGTGCTACGGCATTCGGTTCGCCTTCAGGCGCGGGGCAACCGTCGGTCCTCACCAAGACCGAAGATTTTTGGGCGCACGGGTTGCGAGTCATGATCGAGTTCCGTTTCTGACCTGTGCGAGACCCCTCCCCCCAACCCCCTCCCCGCAACGGAGAGGGGGAGCAAGCCAGACAGCATCGTTTCTTCTCCCCCTCTCCGTTGCGGGGGGGGGGTTGGGGGGAGGGGTCTCGTACCTCTCCTCAACGCGGCTGCGGGCGGGAGTACGCGACCGTGCCGCGCTTGAGGTCGGCCAGATCGAGCGTGAGTCGCTGCACCGTCCGCTTGCCACCGTAATTCTGGTGCAGCAGGGTGACGCGCGTTCCCTGGACGCGCTGCACAATCGCCGTGTGCAGAGGGAACTCAGCCCAGGAAAAGCCGCCATCCGCCGACTTGTGCTCGAAACGTGCCTTCTCGAAGTGAATCAGATCCCCCGCCGTCAGCGCTTTCCGCTCGATCGGTTTGCCGAAGGTGAATCGGCCCTCACTGTCGCCGACCGGCGCCGCAGCGCCCGCAGTGCGCAGAGCCTCGACGATCAGCGTCGCACATTCACCGTCGCCCACCTTCTTCCCCAGGTGGTCAGCGGCAAACTGCACGACCCTCTGGTTGAGCGATTCGTCCGCATGGGCAGCGGTCGCCAGTAAGGCCAGCCCGAGCGCCAGGGCGATCGTTCCTGTCAGTGTGCGGTGCATTGGGAAACCCTCGTTCCTTCGGTGACCGGACCAGCTTTTCCCTTGAACCCCGGTCGATTCTCCGGTACAAGCCATTGTATGGCGAACTTGGTGATGGTGCGCGGTCCCGGCGCCCGGAAACAATTCCCCCTCGATGGGCGCCAATTAACCATCGGACGACAGCCCGGTGTGGCAATCCACCTGGACCTGCCCGAGGTCAGCCGTCGTCATGCGCAGATCACGTGCGAACAGGACTCCTATTTCCTCGAAGATCTCGGCAGCAGCAACGGCACCTTCCTCAACGGAATGCCGCTGCGGGGACGCATCGCCTTGCGGTCGACCGATCGCATCAACATCGGCCCCTTTGAGTTCCAGTTCGACGAGCCGGCTCCCTCTGAGTCGGGCCTGGTAATCCGAAGCGAGTTGTCTGTCCAATCCACCAACAGGGATCTGTTCCGCCAGGACGCGAGCACGAAGTTGCAGGCGGTGCTGGCCATCGCCGAGCATCTCGCTCAGAGCCTCGACCTGGACGACCTGTTGCCGCGTTTGCTGGAGCAGCTGCTCGGCCTGTTCCCCAAGGCGGATCGCGGCCTGATCCTTTCGTGCGACGGCGACCGGCTGACGGTGCGTGCCGCCCGGAGCCGCCGGCCCGACCTGGAGGCGGAACGGGTCTTCAGCCGCAAGGTGGTCCGCCGCGTCCTCACCGAAGGCATCGGCATCGTCGCCGCCGACGAGGCCGCCATCA
>DASPXY010000866.1:0-7305 GCA_035637055.1 Gemmataceae bacterium
TTGCCCGCCGCGAGTTGGTGGAAGAGATCACGCGCGAGGTCTTCGAGCGACGGCGGGACGCCTATCAGCGGCTCGCGTAGGGGCGTCACCGATGCGGACTAAATGCCATCCTCAAAGGGCAAGAGCATGGCCGGCGCCGTCAAACTCCTCTACCATCAGGCGGCATTCGATCTTCTCGGCGAACAACCCGTTCTCTCCCTGGCTGCGTCCCAGGAGATCGAGAACTACGAGCGACGCCAGAACACGAAACTCCCGGCGTCCGTACGTGAATGGTACTCGCTTGAAGCGATCAAAGGGACGATTACGGATCCCAAGGATAGTCCTCTCGGATCGCTGAAAATCCTTTTGCGATCCTTCGCCTCTGCTCAACCGAATCGTCACGACCACCCAATCCCTCTGTTGGACTTTATGGCAGACAGTACCGCGTGCAGGTCCGCCTGGCTGTTGCTCGACAATCCTATTGATCCCAAGATATCTGTCCCTTCCTGGGATGGCTCTCTCGACGAGCGTCCTTTTTCCCTCTTCGTCTTTGAACTCGCCTGGAACAGGCTAACCGGCCTCCGGGCCTTGAACGTGGGTCTGTTACACCATCAGGGGGCTTGCAGCCCGGTTCAGCTCGACTTGTTACGAGAGCATTTCGAGGAAGTCCCTCGCACAATAGCCCCTCCCAGTCGCGACCTGCTCACGGGGCGACGGGATGATTGTTGCGCTTTCCACTTTTACGACCGGACTGCCCGCATCTGCGTGAGCGCTCGCGGTGCAGCGACAATGAGAGAATGCGAGGCTTCCTGGATGATCTCCGCAAATTCCGAGGAACGCTTATCGGCAATTCTCCGGCTGGTGTGGCCCTTTGTCGGCAACCCGATGGCGTTCTTCATCTCCGATGGACGCGATGAAGCTGCCGTGGCGCGTGTCCTTTGGCGGTTGCGGAAGGAGTTTGGACTCGCTCCCGGCGAGCATCTCAAGAAGCGAGACAAGCAATGAGAAGATGTGACCGCAGAGTCCGTCCAGATTCTGGCCATTATCACAAAATCTCAGGCCGATGAGTGGCTTGACAAGCACGGGAAACGGCGATGAAACAGGTACCCCTGTCTGAACTCAAGGATGACTTGTCGAAGTACCTTCACATGGCGGAGAAGGAAGAGATCGTGATCACGAAGCACGGCAAGCCGGCCGGTCTTCTGGTCGGGTTTGCTTCGGAAGATGATTGGTTCGACTACCGACTTGAGCGCGACCCACGCTTCCTGAAGCGGGTGGCACGGGCTCGCAAGAGTCTCCAGGCAGGGAAGGGGGTTAAACTCGAGGATCTGGAAACATCGGATCGCCAAACCGACCGCTGACCGCGGTTCGTAGGGATCAGACACGAGCCGCTACTTCTGCTGTTCCAGGCGGCGACGGACCCGTTCCCGATACGCTGGATTCGGCCGGACGGCTCCCAAACCGGAGAAATCGGCGACCAACTCCACAGCGCGACAGAGTGCGTCGCGTGCCCGCTGATCGCCTTCCAGGCGGGCCTCGAAGGCATCGGCTTCCACGCGGCCCAGAACACCGCGAGTGTACCGCAGCGCCTGCAGCGCCAGCAGTCCCGCCTCGCCGTGCTCTTCGCGTTCAGTCATGCCCTTGTCCCCAGAGGACGCGCAGCCGTTTCAGTCCTTCGTGCATCCGCGCCAGGGCCGTGTTCAGCGGACAGTCCAGCGAATCGGCGATGTCGCGGAAACGTTTCCCCTCGTAAATGCGCTGGCGAATAACCTCACGTTGCCGGTCCGGCAAGCGCTCCAGCAGGTCGCGCAACAGCAGCACCTCTTCGCGTTGTTCGGCCAGTGCCACGGGATCGGCAGCGGGATCGACCAGCCGTTCCTGCTGACTGTCGGTACAGGCAGTGCGTCCTTTCTGCCGGCGGCGGACCAGCATCGCCTGATGATAGGCGACGGTGAACAGCCAGCCGCGCAGATGAGACCAATCCACGCCGTCGAGGTGCTTCAGGGCGCGACACCAGGTCTCTTGAAGGGCGTCTTCCGCCTGGTGATGGTCCCGGAGAAGGCCAACGAGGAATTGAAAAAGAGGCGCCTCGTAGCGCTGCAGCAGCGTTTCCAGGGCGTGCGCGTCCCCCGCACGGAACCGGGAGATCAGTTCGCCGTCCTCAAAGGGTGTCGAAGCCGTCATCCCGCACTTCCTGTCCTTTCTTTACAGATGCGCCAACCGCATCCTTTATTTGCTTTGAATTGAGCGGGCGAATGGGGAAACAGGAGGTTGTTCCGTTTTTCGCGAGTCGGAGGAACTCCTGTATCTTGTCCCCTGCCGGGGTCCGGCGCGACAATTTGCCCTCTTTTTCCCGGAACCCCTCAATGCAGTGCCACATTCCGGCGAAAAAGCGACACGGACGGACCGTTACCGAGGTTCCGTCGCCGGTTTGGTGCGGATGGCGGTGTCGCGCACCGGCACCGCCGCCGACGGCAGTTCGTGCCACCACTCCCACCAGCGGCGCACGTCCTCGCCGGCCGCGATCCCGGAAATCCACTCCAGCGCCAGCGCTGCCTCGCGCGCCACGTCCTCTTCGCCGTCCTCCAGGGTGCGGATGAGCGCGTCGGCGCCGAGGACGTAACCGGCGCTGCCCATGTCGCGAATCGCCCGAATCTTCTCCCACGGCTCGGCCCGCGGATCCTCCAGGAGTGGAATCACGCGGTTCAGCAACGCTTCCCGAATGTGCGCCGGCGGTGGTTCGTGCTCTCCGGGGCCCAGCGTCTCCACTGCCTGCCGCCAGTCGTCCAGCAACACGTCGAGGCTGTGGCCCAGGTGCCTCTCGAAGACAACTTCCGGCGCGTCGGCCTTGCCCAGATCCTGCAGAAAGTCGCGGAAGCGCTCGATCCGCGGACGGTCCTGGCCGCTGCTCAGTTCCGAGGCCAGCCCACCGCCCAGATACTCGGCAATGGACCGAGCGCAATGCAGCGCCCGCGAAAAGCGGATGTACCCCTCGAAGCCCCGCCAGGCCCGCAACAAAGCGACGGACTGGCGCGCCCCAGAACAAAAAAGCTCTTGCTTGTCGGGGATGCCGGTCCGGGCCAGGAGTGCCAGCACTTTGCGGTTGATGCGTGCCAGCTCGCCGCGGTCGCCGGCGTTGGCGATCAGACACACCACGCCCACACCCAGCCAGGTCGGCAGGAGGAAGCCCTTGAACCGCGTCAGGAAGTAGTAGCCGAAGAGCATCCGCAGGATGCGCGACGGGTCGAGCGGCCGCCGCGGAACGACCTCCACCACCGCCACAATCCGCCGCGGCACGCCGTGCAAGTAAAGTCCGTCGAGGGCCTCCAGCCACAGACCGAAGATTTCGCCGTAGGCTTCGAGGTGGCGTTTGTTCTCGAAGCAGATGATCCGCAGCGGGACGTCCATTGCCGCACTGGCACCGGGGAGGAGTGCCTGGAACTGCGTGCGCGCCGCCTCCAGGGCCTGGTGCAGCAGCGGCGGATGATCGTCTGGCTCGGCGACCCAGGCCCGGGCGGTCTCGATGCTCACGACGGCGCCCTCGGTGTCTGCCAACTTCCGCACCCTGCCAAACTCGTAGTCTTCCGAACGGAACCGGCGGTTGCGGATCAGGAAGAGCAGCAACAGGATGACCACGAGGAGCACAGGCAAGCCGACCGTGACTGTCAGGGTAACGATCACGACTGCGGCCCAGTAGCCGACGTCGAGACCCACGGCGACCCAGTCCGCCGCCAACAGCCCGATCAGGGCGGCGAGCAGCACCAGCCAAAATAGGAGAGCGCCCGCCTCCTTCCAACCGAGGGTCGGGGGGCGTTTGGTTCTGGGTTTCGGGCTCATCCAATCCTCACCTCGCGCGGAAAACCGGAGAATGGTTGCCCAGGACAGTGTAGGACTTCTCCCGGCAACTGCAAACGGGCTGACCGCTGGTGAACCGCCGCGAAACGCCTTGTCAGCCGCGTGGGGACCGCTATAGTGAGGGTTGTGAAGTATCCAGCATTATCGACGAGCGTTGACCGCTTGGCGGGAGAATCAGGCCATGGCCATGCACTGTGAAATCTGTGGCAAGAAGCGGGTACTGGGCAACCAGTATGCCCGGCGTGGCAAGGCGAAATACCTCGGCGGCGTCGGCCGCAAGGTGACCGGCATCAGCAAGCGCGCCTTCAAACCGAACCTGCAGCACATCCAGATTCAGGAGAAGAACGGCACGGTACGACGCACGCGCGTGTGCGTGCAGTGTATTCGCAGCGGCCGCGTCCAGCGACCCGTCAAACAGAAACCGTTCCAAATGCCGAGTGTGTAACTTCCTGCTCAAAGCCCACGGGTTGCAACCCGTGGGCTTGCGAGGCTGCCATGTCCCTGACTCCCGATCAGGTCCAGTGGGTCGCGCACCTGGCTCGGCTGGAACTCACTCCCGCTGAGCTGGCGACCATGACGCCCCAGCTCAGCGCCATCCTCGATTACGTCAACCAACTCCAGCAGGTCAACACAGAGGGTGTCGAGCCGCTGGCCCATCCTCTGTCGCTCCAGAATGTGTTTCGGGCTGACGAGCCGGCGCCGTCGCTGCCCGTCGCCGAAGCGCTGGCCAACGCCCCGGAGCGCCGTGGCGACTTCTACGCCGTGCCGGCGGTACTCGACTAAGTGGCGGTGCGAAAACCCCTCCCCCCAACCCCCTCCCCGCAACGGAGAGGGGGAGCAAGCAAGACAACATCTCTTCTTCTCCCCCTCTCCTTGCAGGGGAGGGGTTTTCGCTCAGACTCTCAATCGCTCCGGTTGATGGTGTCCAGTTTCAATTAAATCGTTGACGTGGCGTGTACTCCCCTTTATAGTGAGAGACTAAAGGGAAATAGCGCCAACACCAATGTACCCCGCCATGCTTGCCGGCCGGTTTCGTTGCCCCAGACCGCCGCGAGCCTGACCATCCACCTGCCGCATTCCTCAACCTTGGAGGCACAGTCCATGCTCGTCATCCCCGGTCCGTCAGGACGCGATACCTGTGACGGGATTACTCGCCGCGACCTGCTGCGCGTCGGCGGGTCGGCCGTTCTCGGCCTGACCCTCGCCGATATCTTCGGCCTCCAACAAACGGCAGCCGCCAATGACGCCGCGGGCGGCCCCGGCTTCGGCCGCGCCGAAAGCGTCATCTTGATCTACCTGCAAGGTGGCCCCAGTCACCTGGATTTGTGGGATCCCAAGGACGGCGTCCCCGATCGCGTCCGCAGTATTTTTCGCCCCATCCCGACGCGGGTGACCGGCGCGCGGGTGACGGAGTTGCTTCCGCGTATCGCCCAGGTGATGGACAAGGCGACGCTGATCCGCACCATGAGTTACACGCCGGTCGGCCTGTTCAATCACACCGCCGCCATCTATCAGATGCTCACCGGCTGGGAGGCCACCGCGGTCAGTCCCTCCGGCCAGCTCGAACCGCCCAACCCGCGCGATTACCCGAACGTCGGCTGCAACGTGGCGCGGCTGCGGCCGCCGAGTGTGCCCATGCTGCCGTTCGTGATGATGCCGCGGCCGCTGCAGGAGAGCAACGTCGTCGGCAAGGGCGGCACCGCCGGCTTCCTGGGTCGTGCTTACGATCCGTATTATCTCTATCCGCCCGGCGACGACATGGACATGAACAAGATGGACCGCATCTCGGTCGATGACCTGCGCTTGCGGCCCGAGGTGCCGGCGGCGCGCCTGGAGCGGCGCGGCCGTCTGCGCGACCAGATCGCGCAGGGGATGCCCGCGCTCGAAGAGGCGACCGCTCGCTACGACCTCAACACGTATTACCGCTCGGCCCTGAACCTGGTCACCTCGGGCCGTGCCCGCGATGCTTTTGATTTGTCGCGCGAGTCGAATGCCACGCGCGAACGCTATGGCCGCAACACCTTCGGTCAGTGCTGCCTGCTGGCCCGGCGGCTGATCGAGGCCGGCACGCGCTTCGTCGAGGTGAACTGGCCCAAGGTCGCCAATTCGGACAACCACTCCTGGGACGTTCACACGGGCCTGTCGCAGCGCATGCGGACCCAGTCTGCCCCGATGCTCGACGCCGGTCTCTCGACGCTGATCGCCGATCTGGACGAACGCGGCCTGCTGGCGCGGACGCTCGTGGTCGCGGTCGGCGAGTTCGGCCGCAGTCCGCAGCGCGGCGTCAGCACGTCGGGCAACGACAACAGCGACGACGGCCGCGATCACTGGCCATACTGCTACACCGCCCTCGCCGCGGGGGCTGGCGTGCGTCGCGGCTTCGTGTATGGGCGTTCGGACGCGACCGCGTCGGCGCCGCTGGAGAACCCGGTGCATCCGAAGGATCTGCTCGCGACGATCTACCACAGCCTCGGCATTAACCCGGCGACGATCATGTACAACCACCTGAATCAGCCGCGCGAGCTGGTTCAGGGCCACGTGGTCCGCGGGATTCTGTCGTAGTGCTCTGCTTGTGTCTCCTTTTTCCCGCTTGCGGGTTAGCGCTTTGAGCGCTAACCCGCAAGCGGGAAACTGTTTCCAGGGTCGTCATGAAAACGATCGCAAGTGTCGGTTTTTGTTGGGGCTGTCTCGCCGTGCTCGCCGCGGCGGGCGAACCGAGTCGGGATGTCCTCGCCAACTGGCATCAGTGGCGCGGCCCGCTCGCGACCGGCATGGCCCCCAAGGGCGATCCGCCGACGAACTGGGACGAGAAGACCAATGTCCGCTGGAAGACCGCCATCCCCGGCAAGGGCAGCGCCACGCCCATCATCTGGGGCGAACGCGTTTTCGTGCTGACCGCCGTCAAGACCGACCGCACCGCCGACCCCGCCACGCTGCCGAAGGTCGATGACAAATTCGTGCGCAAGACCGACCCGCCGCGGCACTACTACAAGTTCCTCGTCCTCTGCCTTGACCGCGACACCGGCAAGGTGCGCTGGGAGCGCACCGCCACCGAGCAGGTGCCGCACGAGGGCCTGCACCCGTCGCACAGTTACGCCGCCGGTTCGCCGACGACCGATGGCAAATTCCTCTACGTCTCCTTCGGCTCACGCGGCGTCTATTGCTACGATCTCGATGGCAAATTGCAGTGGCAGCGCGACCTGGGCCGCCTGATTACGCGCTACGGCTGGGGCGAGGCGAGCACACCGGTCCTTCACGGCGACGCCCTGATCGTCAACTGGGACCACGAAGGCCAGTCCAGGCTGTTCGTTCTCGATGCGCAGACGGGGAAGACGCGCTGGCAGGTAGACCGCGACGAGGTGACGACCTGGACGACGCCCTTGGTGGTCGATTACAAGGGCCGCACGCAGGTGATCGTCAACGCCACCAAGCGCGTGCGCAGTTACGACCTGCAAACGGGGAAAGTCGTGT
>DASPXY010000867.1:0-4089 GCA_035637055.1 Gemmataceae bacterium
AGCGGTTGACGAATCTCTGTGGAGTGGGCAAACGAGCGGCGGGGTTTATCCCCGCCGTCTGTGGCCTGGCACGGCGGGGATAAACCCCGCCGCTCGTGCCTTCCTCGTTTGCCGACTGCAAAGGGAACCGTAAAGCGCTCTAAACGTCCGCTTGTGTCAGAAGCCGATCTCGCAGCGCACGAACGGGCCGCTGTTGGCGAAGTTCTCGCCTTGCCACAGGAAGTCGAACAGCTGATAGCCTGCCTCGAACCGCAGCCAGCGCTGTGTCGGCGGTGTCCAGCTCACGCCGAGTTCCGCACGCGCGTTGAACATGCCCACCGTCCGCGACGTTGTATCACGAAAATCGAGGGGCACATCGAATCCCTGGAACTGGGCCTGATAGCGGTCGGTGGACCGTCCAAGCAGCAACGCGACATCCGCCCGCCCGAACAGGCCGACCGTTGTTTCCGGAAAGTACCAGTTCAGATCGACTCCGAAATGCGGGCCGGCTCCGGCGAAGCTCAGCCGGTCGCTGATCCACCAGCCGGGAAAGCCGGTCCGCAGGGCGTGCTCGACGACCGCGATGCGGCACCCCGTTTGCCACTGGAACGTGAACCCCAGCCACGGACCGTGCAGACACCCCCGATAGTCGAGGTCGAGCCAGTGGCCCTCCAGCCGGGTGTGGGAGTCGCTGAACAAGTCACTGCCGTCGCCGGAACTCCCGAGGTAACGGTACGAGGCCAGCAAGGCATTGCCGCGTTCAAAGCGGTAGCCCAGGGTGAATAGCGGGGCGACCGTCAGGTCGAGGTTCGCCACCGGCTCGGAGCCGTCGTTCAGCGGATCGACGTTGCTGAGGTGCGGCCTGGGCAGGAACACCTCGACACCGACGAACCAGCCCGGCGGCGGTCGAAAAGGCGGTGCGTCCGCTGCAGGCAGTGCTGCCGGGTTCGCGGCGAACGCGGGGGTTGGAGGGGGCCCTTCGGGGAAAGGCAGCGCTGCCGGCGCAACAGGCAGCGGGCCGGGGTCGTTGCTCGTGCTGGACTGCGTGAATTGCTGCGCCTGGGCCAGGAGACTCCAACCTCCCAGCAGAAGGAGGGCAAGCAAGCTGGTTGGTCTGGGCAACATCCGGATCCCTCTTTGATACCGTGTCGCTGGGTCGGCGATGGGAAAAGAGAGAGCTATACCTTCGGCAACGGCGTCAGGCAACGCCAGCTTTCCGCGTGCCAAGGTCGCGCACAGAATGCTAACCCGCAAGCGGGTCGGCGATCAGTCCGCCTCGTCGGCGCCGGCCGCGGCGGCCCAGGCGTCCTCGTCCACCACGCTGCGGAGGATCTCGCGCTTCCAGTCGGACAGATGCACCGGCCAGCCCCAGACGCTCCAGCCGTCCTCGCGCAGCGTGTGCGGCCGGCTGTAGTGATGGACATACCGTTGACACTGCTGCTCGATCGGCTCCAGACGACGGCGTACGGGCCAGGCGTTGCTGCGGCGCCTGTGAATGTGATCGTTGTCGATGATGGTAATGATGCACGGCTCCGACAGGTCCAGCAAGCGCAGGGCAATGACCTCGTGGCTGGCGGTGCGGTAGCGATCCTTCAGTTGCAGGAGATCGTGGTCGAACTCCCTGGCATCGGCGCCGAACCAGCAGGCCGGCACCAGGAAGCGATTGGCGAACAGGTTGGCGAGCGATTCGCCCATGACTGGCCGCGTATCCGTCGGCGCCACCCCCAGCGCTTGGAGCACCTGCGGCTTGAAGTGCTCGCCCACCGCGTGCGCCACGGTCCACTGATGGCGTTCCTCCGTGGATTCCGGCCGGAGATAAACCTGCCTCTGGCCGCCTGCACGCTGCCCCCGACCGCGTTGTCGCTGCTGTTCCTCCCTGCAGACGACAATCCCGAGGTGTTTTTGAGCTAATTGGATGGCGTCAACCGGCGGCTTGGTGAGTTCGGCCGTGGCAAGCAAATCCTCGACGAAACGATCGACCGCGGCTACCACGTCATCCCGAGACAGGTCTTCGCGCATTGCTCTCCCTCCTCCACCTGGATCGTCGCGCCGTATATGTTTGTATAGATACCAATGGCGTCTCGATCAAGAGGAACAGGAAAGCCCGGCAGGTCCGCGCCCGCCCCGAGTCTACCAGCCCGTGGCAAAACCCCTCCCCCGGCCCCTCCCCTGAAAGGAGAGGGGAGAGTTTGCTGGCTTGCCCCCCTCTCCGTTGCGGGGAGGGGCCGGGGGAGGGGTTTTGCGACGGGCTGCTACAGTCCATCGAGCACCTCGCGGACCTTGCGCGTGAGCGCTGGCGTCGTGAAGGGCTTCTGCAGGAAGGCAGCCTCCGCCTCCAGGGCGCCGCGGTGAATCATCGCGTCGTCGGTGTAGCCCGAAAGGTAGAGGATCTTCAGTTCTGGCCGGATGGCCCGCAGGCGATCGACGAGTTCCCGCCCACCCATCCGCGGCATGACCACGTCTGTCAGGATCAGATGGATCGGCCCGGGATACTGCTCGCAGAGCTGAATCGCTTCCTCACCGCTGCCCGCCTCCAGGATTGTGTAGCCACTCATCCGCAGGGCCAGGGTCGCCAGCTGACGGACAGCCTCCTCATCTTCGACCAGCAGCACCGTCTCGGTCCCTGCTGGTCTGGTAGAGAGCCCCGCGCTCGATTTGGCCGACGGCGAGGCCCCCTCGACACGCGGGAGATAGATCTTGAAGGTTGTACCACGTCCGACCGCGCTGTGAACCTCGATCCGGCCCCCGGATTGCCGGACAATCCCGTGGACGGTCGCCAGGCCCAGACCCGTGCCGCGGCCCGGCCCCTTGGTCGTGAAGAAAGGCTCAAAAATCCGCGCCTGGATGCTCTCGTCCATGCCGCAGCCGGTATCGCTCACGGCCAGCATCACGTACCATCCCGCGTGGACCTGGGGGTGAGTTTCAGCGTAGGATTCGTCGAGCACCACGTTCCCGGTAGCGATCCTGAGTGTGCCCCCCTCGGGCATCGCATCGCGCGCATTGACCGCCAGGTTCATGAGCACCTGTTCGATCTGGCCGCGATCGACCTTGACCCAACCCAGCCCCGGCTCCAGGGAGAGCGTCAGCTCGATGTGCTCGCCGAGTACGCGCCGGAGCAACTGCTCGGTGTCGCGAACGAGCGCATTGAGATCGAGGACTTTCGGCTCCAGAATCTGCCGGCGGCCAAACGCCAGGAGCTGGCGCGTCAGCGCGGCGGAGCGTTCCCCCGCCCGGAGAACCTCGCGGACCAACTCGCGCGCCGGTTCTTCCACCGGGAGCATGTTCAGCAGCAGTTCGCTGTAGCCGTTGATGATGGTCAGCAGGTTGTTGAAATCGTGAGCCACACTGCCCGCCAGTTGCCCGAACGCCTCCATCTTCTGCGCCTGGCGAACCTGCTCCTCCAACCTTTTGAACTCGGTAATATCGGTCTGGACGCCGACGAAGTGCGACGTCTTCCCGCTGGCATCGCGGACGGGGGCGATGGACAGGGCGTTCCAGAACGAGCTGCCATCCTTGCGATAGTTGAGCACTTCCACGAGGCAAGGTCGCTCCTCCCGCAGCGCGGTCCGGAGTTTGGCGACCGCCTCGGGGTCGCTTCCCGGTCCCTGCAAGAAGCGCGGGTTCTTGCCAAGAAAGCCGTTCTGCGAATAGCCGGTGAGGCGCTCGAACCCCCGGTTCGCGTAGATGATCGGGTTGTCCGGCAGCGACGGGTCGGTGATGACCACACCCTGGGGGAGGGCCTCCAGCCAACGGTCGCGCAGCCGCAGGGCCTCCTCGGTCCGCCGCTGCTCAGCGATGGTGCGGCGCAACTCTTCGTTGACCTTCGCCAGTTCGGCGGTTCGCTCCCGGACGCGCAACTCCAATTCTGCCTGAGCCTGTTGGAGGTGCTCCTCCGCCCGGGTACGTCGCCCCAGTTCCTCCTTGTTGCGCTGGTCAAGTTGCAAGAGATCTTCAAAAGCTGACAGGAGAACGTGCATGAGTTGGGTTTTCTCAGTGGTTAGCTCGAACTCCTCGCCACGGAATCGAACGCGCTCCGGGCGCTCTGAGGCAGCAGCGGAGGCAGGCCGCGCCAGTGTCCGGAGAATCCGGCTCGCGATCTCCGCCCCCGGT
>DASPXY010000868.1:0-2573 GCA_035637055.1 Gemmataceae bacterium
ATCAGGAAGTGCTCACCGGCAAGCATCCCTTCTGTGGTCAGGCGCGGCAGCGTTCGGGCGCGGAGCGCAGCAAGGCTCGGCCCGACCTGGCCGCGCTGTCGCCAGGGGACCGCGACGTGATCGCACGGGCCCTGGAGACTGACCCCGGCCAGCGCTGGCCCAGCTGCACGGAGGTGGTGAGCGCTCTCGAAGGGAGCGACAAGGCCGCGCCCGAGGAGCCGCCTGATGAGTTCGTCGCCAGCCTGCGCGCCCAGGGGGCGGCACCGTTACCCGGCGGCGCGGGCATTTCGCAGGATTCCCTCAACGACATCATTCGTGAATTGCTCGCCAGCGCCGGCGGCGACCTGCCGACCGAGGCAGAAATGTCGCCGCCGGAGCCCTTGCCGACCGGCGATGGCCTGCGGCACAGGTTCCGAGCCGGTCTCCCCGTCGGCGCGGCGCGGCTGCAACTCGACGCCTTCCGCCGTCGCTGGGAAGGCCACCTGTTGCGCGACGACGAGGAGGACTTCGCCTTTCAGGTGAGTATACCGACCAATTTCTGGAGGCAGTGGATCGGTCGCCAGCCGGTGCTGCAGGTGCGGATCCACCTGAGCCGGCCGCACGCCCTGTCGGCAACGCCGATCGACGTGAATGTGGAGCTGAAAACGCTTCATTGTGGGAAGAAGCGGGCGGCGCAATTGCTGCAAGACGTGGGGGCGCCGCTGCTGGAGAACCTGCACGCTCACCTGCTGATGAACTCGGAAAAACGCACCCAGGATCGGCTGCTCTGGCCCTATCCGGTGGAGATCTGCTGCGTGCTGCCCGATGGCAAGTTGAGCGACCCGATCGAGTGCCGCGGCAAGGACATCTCGCCGAGCGGCATCGGCTTCTACCTGCCGCACGAGTTACCGACGTCGCAGGTGTGCGTCAACCTGCCGACGATGATCCACCCGCCGCATCTGTCGGTGCCGGCGACGCTGGTGCGTGCTTACCGCTGCGCCGACGGCTGGTACGACGTCGGCGCCCTCTTCCGCCTGGCGACGCTGCGGAAATCGCTGCCGGAACTGTGCCAGAAGTGATCCCAAGCCCACGGGCCGCGGCCCGTGGGCTTCTCCTACGTGGTCTTTCCCGCCAGCACGCCGAGCTTGTGCAGGATGAAGCCGCGATGGTGGATCTCGTGCTCGATCAGATGACTCAGCACGCCGCCGACGGTCTGCTCGCCCTGCCTGCTGTACTGGCACTTCTCCTTCAATACCGCTTCACTGGCCCCCTTCACAAATGCGATGACGGCGGCGTGCGCCTCGTCGAGAGCGGTCCGAATCGCCGCTAACTCCAGCGGGGGCAGTGGCGGTCGTTCCTCGCGCGGCAGCACCTCAGGGCGCTTCTGAATCCAGGCCAGCATCCACGCTTCCGCCCAGGCCAGGTGTTGCAGGTTTTCGAGCAGCGACCAGGTGCCGGGATAAACAGGGTCGTTTCGCAGCGCCGGCCGCAGCGCCTCGCAGCGCAGGAGGACGATCTTGCGCGCCGCGGTCATCTCGTCGAGCCATTTGAGGATGTCCGCACGCGATTCGAGGGGGGGGTACATGACGGTCCTCGCGTTTCAATCCACAGCCGACCGAAGGGCGGCCGCACGGGCATTAGTCTACAGATTCCGCTCGCCCCTACGAGGCCGATTCTAACCGCCACCGCCGCACGCCTGCGCTGCTGATCGCAGCCGGCACCTCCACCACCTCGTCGCCCGCTTCGGCGCCGAAGCCGTCGGTTAGTGCTCGGGCAGGATCTTCGCCCTCCGGCAGATCCTCGCGGTGGATCAGGAAGACGTTCGCCCGCGCGCCGAGGACGCTGGTCAGTGTTTCGCCCAGGTCGCCCCAGGTCAGGTGCGATAGATCCAGCCCCGGCAGCAGTCCTCTCACGAAATCCGCATAGGGCCGCGCCGGCAGTGGGCGCGGCGGCAGGACGTAGAACGTGGACACGATGAAGGCCCTCCCTGACATCCCTTGTTGGGATCGGCAGGGAGGCGGTTGCGGCTCAGGGACGAGACCGGGGCACGAGGTGTTGGAGGTTGCGCGGCGCTCGCCTAGCTGACAGAGGCGTCATAATCAGTACGGCAACTGCGGCGGGAACCCGCGAGCCTTGGCCTGCTGTTGCGTGTCCTGGTCTTCGTACTCCGTACTTCGTACTTGGTACTCCGTACTCGGGACTCATTCCATGCAGCTCCGCCTGGACCACCTGCTGACCGACCTGCGCGATCGCACCGAGGAAATCCTCGCCGCCATCGATGCCGACGAACTGCTCGTCAAGCGGCAGAGCGGCGACTTGATCCTGGCCAACGCCAGCAAGGCGCTGTTCACGCCGCAGTTGCAGCACCACCTCTACGCCAAGGGCATTGTCTACCGGCGCGACCCGTATCGTCTGGTCTCGCTGCCTCTGATCAAGATCTACAATGTCGGCGAAAAGAGCGTGACGGTCGATGACCTCGCGGCGCTGAATGTGGGTGGCGTGCGCGCACGGTTTCTGCGCAAGTTCGACGGCTGCCTGGTCCAGGCCTTCCGCGCTGACGGCCGCACCCGGTTCACTACGCGCGGGATGATCGA
>DASPXY010000869.1:0-2160 GCA_035637055.1 Gemmataceae bacterium
GGACATGGGGAGACTCCTGCCGGTGACGATGGCTTGAACACCCCGTCATTGCAGCTGCTCTCCCCATCTTCGTCTACCCCCCACGACGCAACTCGTTGCTGCGTAAGAACCGAAAGCTGGACGATCTCTTTAGGCGGAACATGTTGATTCCGCCTAAAGGCGGGACTACGAACCCGAGCCATTTCCCGCTATGACCGTGACCGTTGATGGCACCTCGGGATAGGCCAGTTTGAGCCGGACCAGAGCTTCCAGGGCGTTCTCGAAGTCCGCCCGGCCCTGCGCCCGCACCACGTCGCCGAGCACCGCCGAGACGACAGCCGCCTGCTTCTCGTCCTCCAGGCCGCGCGCCGTCAGGAAGTCAACGATGCCCTCCTTGACGCGGCGTTGCGGCCACAACTCGAACAGGGCGGCTCGGCAAAATTCCTTCAGGCGTGACAGTGGGCCGTCACCGGGCGGCAGATGATTGACAACCAACTCCAGCGCAAAACGGCGCATGCCGGCGCCCGGATGCTGCACCAGGCGATACACCAGTTCGGCGACCGGCAAGTCGGCGAGGTGTTTCGCGGCCAGCTCGCGGCCGAGTTCCTGGACGTCGTCGCGGGTCGAGTCGAGCAGGCCCATCACACCGTCGAAACCGAGCACCACAGGGTCGATCATGCGAACCATCTCGAACGCCGCCGTGCGGGTGTCGTCCCATTCGCTCTCGACGAGGAGGAACAGCACTGACGGGTCGCTTTGCAGGATGTCCCGCGCTCCCATGAGCAGAGCGTGCGCGGCGGCGCGCACGGCGGCGACCTCGTGCTGGGCCATTGCGGTCAGTCGTTCCAGGCCAAGTTCTTTGACGGCCTCGGGCCGGGACCGGAGCAGGAAGCCAGCGAGGGCCTGAGCGGTCGGCGAGCCACGGGCGACCCAGTCCGCCAACTGGAAGACGCTGAGTAACGTCTGCATTTCCGCCGCCAGCGACTCGCGGACGAACTGCGTGAGGGTGTCATGGACGCCCGGCGCCGGCTCGGGGTTCCGCAAGGCGGTGAGGACCAGCGGCGCCAGTTGCCGTCGTAGTTGCTGGTCATGAGGCAGCTTGCCGCGGATCATGTCGAGGACGAGGTTGCGCGTGTCGGCCTGCGCAGAAGACAGGAACGCGACGATGCGCACCGGGTCGTTGGACCAGATGCCCGCCGTCAGCCGCAGCCAGCGCTGGCCGATCTCGCGGGCCATCAGCCGCTCGTCGGCGAGCAGTTCTTCCAGCAGCGCCCAGTCGGGGTTGGTCGGATCGAACCGTCGCTCTAACTCCGCAAGGCCCATCTCGACGGTCGGGGTGTAAGGGGCCCGCAGCATGCCGACGAGTTCCGCAGGTGTCGCGGTCCGGATCAGGTCCGGGTGGTTCGTCTTCACCGCGCGCACGGCGAAAACGTGCGTCTGCGCCAGGCGAGCCGCGCTGAGGACGCGCAGGTAAGCCCGCGGTTGCTCGTCCCACAGATGCGGGAACGCTTCCTCGCGCACCTCCGGCGCGATCTTGGTTTTCCGTGCCGAGAAACGCATGTTGCGGCCGGCGAAATGGAAGCGGTTGCTCCCGCCGAGCAGGACACGATGCAGAACGTAGGAATGGCCGAAGCCTGTGCTCATCGTGAAGTGCGACGGCACATCCATGGCGGTGTAGTGGATGATCGCCTCGGCGGCGGCGTGGGCGTAGTGCTCGGGGCGGTAGCGCGCCAGGTTGCGCAGATAGCGCCAGCTGAGGCGACGCAGGAAATCCTGAGTATTCCTCCCGAAAATGCGCGTAAAGTGTTGTGAGCCGTCGTAGCCGGATTTCACCGTCGCCGTGGTGCCCTTGCTGGAACGGCCGCGGATTTCGATGGCGTAGGCGAGGTAGCCAAACATTGAGGGGTCGCTCCGCAGCATCGAGCGCTTGAACACGCTCTTGACGTAGCGCCACAGGTGCGCCCGGTCGAAGGGGATCTTCTGCAGCACCTGCCAGACGGCCCGGAAAGTGAGCGGCGTTGCCAACTCATAGAGGGTGTCGAGCGCCAAACCCTGCTGCGGTGGTTCGAGCGCGAGAACCGCGTCGGCAAGTGTCTGGGCGTCGAGGCCCGTCCCGGTTGCGCTGACTGCTTCGAGCCGCTGGCGGATCGGCGGCGGCAGTCGGTCAAGTGCCCGCTGTCG
>DASPXY010000870.1:0-3540 GCA_035637055.1 Gemmataceae bacterium
GGACATGGGGAGACTCCTGCCGGTGACGATGGCTTGAACACCCCGTCATTGCAGCTGCTCTCCCCATCTTCGTCTACCCCCCACGACGCAACTCGTTGCTGCGTAAGAACCGAAAGCTGGACGATCTCTTTAGGCGGAACACGCGATGCCGCCTGAAGGCGGAACTACGAACGAAGCACTGTGCGTTGTGTCACCAGTCCTTGACGTTGGGGAAGTTGCGCGGCACCTCGCGGAGTTGCTTCCGCTGCTCCTCCAGGATGCGCCGCGCCGCCCGCTCCAGGTGTTCGGCCGTGTCCCGCGCGTCCAGGGGAGTCAATTCGTCGCTGTCCAGTAGCGGCTGGATTTTCCCTGCCCCGGGGATGGTGTCCTTGGTTACAATGGCCTTCTGCCCCCCCTTGCTCCGATCCTGCAGGATCGCCTGGCCCTTGCCGATCGGGTTCCCGTGCTTGTCCATCCCTTCCCCCGGCTGCGGCGTTTGTTCGTCCTCGCCCGGCTTCCGTTTCTTTGGATTGTCGTCTTGCTGCGATTCCTGACTGGGGTCAGGAGGATTGGCCTTCGCCTTGATCCACAGCAGCCGGGCCAGCTCCAGATTGTGAGCCGCCTGGCTGCGCAGACCGGGGTCGGTGGTGTGGCGCCGGCAGAGTTGCAGGCAGCGGATCGCGTCCCGCAGGGCCACGGCATCTTTGCCCTCCTTGACGTGCAGCAAGGTCGTGCCCAGGTCGTAGAAGGCGCGGGCGCGGCGCGGCCCGGGGACTTCACCGTCTTCGAGACAGCTGCGATAGCATCGTTTCGCTTCGTCGAAATGGCCGAGGCGGTACAGCACAGCCGCCTTGTTGAACGCCACCAGCCCCGGATCGATGCTGCGTTCCTCGGCACTCTCGTAGAGCGCCAGGGCATCCTTGTAGAGTTGCTTGGCGGTTTCCTTGTCGCCTGTGGCGGCGGCCCGCGCGAAGGCCGTGTTGCCGCGGCGCAGCAGATCCTCGACCTGTTCCGCCGGCGCCGCGCTGACGAGCAACAAAGCCAGTGCCACCAGCCACAACCTGCGGTAGGAACAACTCATGTCGTACCGTCCTTTCCTTGAATTCGCGGAGAAGACCGCCGGGATAAACCCGGCGGCTCGTCATCACCTCAACGAGCGGCGGGGTTTATCCCCGCCGTCTTCCCTGTCCCTCGCTGGCGTTCAAGCTCCGATCGCTGGGCAGTCCGCCGAGCCGGCCCGCCGAGCAATAGTGCCACAGCGAACAGGGCCAGGGCTGTGCCGAAAAACCATCCGTAACGGGGGCGATACAAGGGCAGCGGCACGTCGCGATTGGCGTGCCGCGCCTGTTCCTCCAGCACCGCGCGATACAGCGACCCCTGCGGCAACGGCCGCGTTCGCGCCGGCAAGTACGCCCCGCCGGACCGCGCCGCGATCTCGCGCAACGGTCGTTCTTCCAGGCGGGTCTGGATCGTTTTGCCGTTGTACACCAGCGGGCCTTCCGGCGTCGGGATCTCGCTGCCAGGGCCGGCCGGATCGCCCACGCCCAGGCAGTACACCGGAATGCCGCGCAGCCGCGCTTGCTCGGCGCCGTCGGCCCATTCCTCGTCGCCGCCGGGGTCGTCGCCATCGGACACCAGCAGGATGCCCTGATAGCCCGTCAGCGATTTGTCGTGAGCCGCCACCGCCAGACGCAGGGCGGAGCCGATGCGCGTGCCTGACCCCGTCCCGTCCGCCAGCGGCCGGAGATCCAGCGACAGGTTGTCCGCGTCCGCCAGGAGGACCGCGTCGCGGAAGTGGTCGTAGTCGTGCGTCAGCGGGCAGACCAACTTGGCCCGCCCCGCGAAGACGACGAGCGCAACCCGATGACCGCCGCGCCGCAGGAGTGAAGCGGCAAGATCGAACAGCGCCCGGCGGGCTCGCTCCTGCCGGCTGGGCTGTTCGGCGAGCATGCTGCGACTGAGATCGAGCACGACTACGAGATCGCGACCCGAGGCCGCCTGCTGCGCGGGGTCGATGCCCCAGCGCGGCCCGGCAATGCCGAGGACCAGCGCCGTGATGCCGGTACTCCAACACAGACTGCGCAGACTTCGCCAGCGACCGTGAGTGGAGGTCAAGGTGCGCAGGGCCAGGCCGCTGCCGAGACGGCGCAGAGCGCGGCGGCGGCGATACCAGGCGACGATGCTCACAACCCACAGCACGGGAATGACGGCCAGCAGCCACAGGGCGGCCGGGTAGGCGAGGCGCGCGACCATACCCTCCAGCGCAGTCCCCAGCTGCGAGAGGTATCCCCCCAGCCGGCTCAGGTGCTCGCGCAAGGCGTCGAACATCCACTCCTCACGGCAACCGCCGCCAGAACGTCTAAGTGCCGTTGTGGCACGGTCTCCACGCCGTTGTGGCACGGTCTCCTGACCGTGCCACGGCGTTGACCGCAGGTCTCCTTAGGACTCCGAGGAGACCTACGGTCGGAAAGAGTGGCACGGTCAGGAGACCGTGCCACAACCCTCTTGTTCACGCTAAGCCGCAAGCGGCAACGACTCACGGCAACCGCCGCCAGAACGTCAACTCCAGAAACTGCACCGCCATCAACAAGACGAACCCGGCCAGCCCAAACCACGGATAGCCCTCGCCGTAGCGAGCGTACTCGAACGTCACGATTGGTTGTCGCTCCAGGCGGTCGATCTGGCCGCACACCTCCAACAAGGTTTTCGTGTCGCTCGCCCGGAAATAGCGGCCCTTCGTCATGCGGGCCACCTCCTGCAACGTCTTGACGGCGCCGACTCGATCCGCTGCGGAGCGCTCGTCCTTCGCGCCTTCGCCCTTCGACGGCAGGTCGCTGCCGGCATCGATCACGTAGATCGGCACATTCGAGTTGCCGGCCAGCTGGGCCGCCTGCCGCGGGGTGAGCGCCGGTTTGCCGACGTTGTGTTCCCCGTCGGTGAGCAGCACGAGCACCCTGCGACAGTTGCCGGCGGCCTTCAGGCGATACAGGCCCCAGGCGATGCCATCGCCGATGTTGGTGTAGCCGTGCGGAACCTCCCGCGGTTGCTCTGCGTCGAGGAGTTTGAGCAATCCCCCATGACTGAGGGTAAGCGGACAAACGCTCTCCGGTCGGGTGGCGAAGACCACCAGCCCGAGCAGGTCATTTTTGCGCCCTTCGAGATGCTCGTTGTCGATTCCCTTGCCACCCTCGACGAACAGGCGCAGCGCTCGCTTGACCGCTTCGAGGCGGGTGATCGGCTCGTTGCGCCAGGTGAAGTCGCGTTCCGCCATGCTGCCGCTCACATCGACCGCCAGGACGATCGCGATGCCCTCGGTGGGGATGCGGGTGCCGGGGTCAGGCCAGCGTGGTCCGGCGAGAGCAACGATGATCAGCAGCAGGGCGAGGCCGCGCAGGAGCAAGCCACCCCATTGCGCTGCACGACTGCGACCGCCCGGCAGGGCGCGCAACGGCCGCACGTCGGAGAAGCGCAGGGCCGTACGTCCCTGCCGATACCACCGCCACATCAGCGGCGGCACCAGCCAAGCGAGCAGCAGCCACAGGGGATGAGCGAAGTGCGGCA
>DASPXY010000871.1:0-3922 GCA_035637055.1 Gemmataceae bacterium
AAGCAATTCGTCCGCGACTGGCTGGAGACCACCAGCTGGGACAAGAACAGTCCGCCGCCGGAACTGCCCGCCGACGTCGTGACCCGCACGCGCGAGAAGTACCTCGAAGCGTACCAGCGCTTGACTGGAAGCACCCTGTGAAAGCCCAGGGGTCGCAACCCGTGGGCTTGACGCCCCAGGATCTCCCCCATGCAACCTGAGCCCCTGCGCCTGCTCATCCTCGGCGCCCATCCCGACGACGCCGACTACGCCGCCGGCGGCACCGCCGCGCTCTACCGCGCCGCCGGTAACACCGTCAAAATGGTCAGCCTGACCAACGGCGACGCCGGCCACCACCTGCAGCCCGGCCCCGACCTCGCGCGCCGCCGCCGCGCCGAGGCCGCCGCCGCCGGCAAGGTCATCGGCGCCACCTACGACGTCCTCGACAACCACGACGGCCAGCTCCTGCCCACGCTCGAAAACCGTTTGCAGATCATTCGCCTGATCCGCTCGTTCCAGCCCGACCTGGTCCTGACGCACCGTCCCAACGACTACCACCCCGACCACCGCTACACCAGTCAGCTCGTGCAGGACGCCGCGTACATGGTCACCGTGCCGGCGGTCGCCCCCGACACGCCGCACCTGCAGCGCGACCCCGTCATCGCCTACCTGCCCGACGATTTCCAGAAGCCGTATCCCTTCGAGCCGTCGGTGCTCGTGGACGTCGGCCCTGTGCTCGGCCAAATCGTCGCCATGATGCACTGTCACACGTCGCAGTTCTACGAATGGCTGCCGTACAATCAGGGCATCCTCGACTCTGTCCCCAAAGACGAGGCCGGCCGCCGCGAATGGCTCGCGGGACAGTTGCAGGCGCGCCTGCGCGCTCGTGCCGACAAGTATCGCGATTTGTTGATGCCCATTTACGGCTCCGAGCGCGGCAGGCACGTCGAGTATGTCGAAGCCTTCGAGGCGTGCGAGTACGGCGCCCCGCTCGACGACGCGGCTCGGCGGCGCCTGTTCCCCTTCGCTCCCTGGGAGCCTCGGTCGTAAAGCCGGGGGCGGTGAGCATGGCGCGCGTCCCCCACTGGCTCGGCTGGCTCTGGCAGCGCTTCCTGGCGGTGCCGCGCCGGCTCTTTTTCGTCGGACTGGTGCCGCTGTTCCTGATCCTCGCCGGCACGCTCGGCTATTACTTCATCGAGGACAAATACGATCTCTTTGACGCCCTTTACATGACCGTGATCACGCTGTCAACGATTGGCTATCAGGAAGTCCATCCGCTTTCGCCGACGGGGCGGACGTTCACGATGGTGCTGATCGTCGGCGGCGTCTTCGCGTTTTTCTGGGCCGGCTCGGAGGTGATCCGCGCGATCGTCAGCGGCGAGGTCGGCGAATTGCTTGGGAGGCAGCGCATGCAGCGCAGTCTGGCGCAGATGGCGGACCACCTGATTGTCTGCGGCTACGGCCGCATGGGTCGCCTCGTCTGCCAGGAGTTTTCGCAGCAGGACATGCCGTTCGTCGTCGTGGAAAGCCAGCCGGAAGCGCTGATCGGGTTCGACATAGCGCACGGCATCCCGCTGCACGGCGACGCCACCTCCGACGAGGTGCTCAAGCAGGCCGGCGTCGAGCGGGCGCGCGGCCTGGTCACCGTCATGTCGTCCGACGCCGACAACCTCTACACGACGATGAGCGCTCGCCTGCTGAACAAGAAGTTGTTCATCGTGGCGCGCGTCGAGGATCCCAAGGCCGAGCAAAAACTGCACCGCGCCGGGGCGAATCGCGTAGTATCCCCCTATCAAATCGGCGGTATTCGTCTGGCTCAGGCGGTGCTGCGGCCGACGGTCGTGGACTTCATCGAGTTGGCGACGCGCAACGAACACCTGGAACTGCAAATCGAGGAGGCCCGCATCAGCGGCGGCAGTTCGCTGGCGGGCACGACCCTGAAGGACAGCGCCGTGCGGGCGAACCTCAAGGTGATCGTCGTGGCGATCAAGAAGACCACGGGCAACATGATTTTCAACCCCGCGCCGGAGACGGCCATCGAGGCGGGCGATATCCTTGTGGCCATCGGCGACCGCCAGCACCTCGACGCCCTGGAGAAGATCGCCAACCAACCCCATATCTGATTGGTTGGAGTCCCGCCTTTAGGCGGTGGAACCTTCACCGCCTAAAGGCGGGACTCCAACCACAGGTCGTTACGGCTCACATTACTTCACCGGCGTGCGGATCTGCTGGAAGACATGGGTGCCCTTCTTGTTGCTCACCACAATGTCCGGCAGGCCGTCGCCGTTGATGTCAGCAACTACGAACGAGGTGCCCACGCCGGAATCGTCGTCGATCAGATGCGGCGTAAACGTCACCAGGCCGTCCTTGCCGCGCTTCGCCTGGAACCAGTAGAGATAGGCCGGATCGTTCGGCCCGGCGTCGCCGCGCGGGCCGTGCGCCCACCAGCGCCGGCCGGTCACCAGATCTTTCAACCCGTCGCCATCGATATCGACGCAGTGCAGCGCATGTGTTTGCGACGGCAAGGAGAACAACTTGCGGTCGCCAAGCAGCAGAACATAACGTGCCTTGTCCTTAGCGAGGCGTTTCACACCGACGCCAACTTCCAGATTGGGAGCGAGGTGTTTCTTTTCCAGGCTTTTGAGGAAATCTTTGGCTGAGGCTGATGGGTCAAATGCGCCGTTGCCATCCGCGACATGCACGATTCGGCCACCCAGGGCCGCGTAGGCTTTTGCCCCCGACACATCGAAGACTTTGGCGCCCGTTACTTCCGCATGCTGCCGCGCCTCGGCGTTCAAAATCGGATTCATCTTCCACGGGGCCAAACCCAACTCCACCCGGGCTTTGTTAATCGTGGTCAACCAGGCAAGTTCCTCGGTCGAGAGATTATGAGCCTTCGGAAGTGTTGCCGCCTCGAACGGGGTGGGGAAGAGTGGCCGCTGGATGAAGCTATTGGCTGTCTGTTGCCGGCTCCACCAGAAGCCGTAATTGTGCGCGCTGCTGCTAATGATGTCCGCCTTGCCGTCGCCGTCGATGTCCAGGGTGTACATATCGGCGCAGGCGTCCGTGATGCGGGCGGGGTGGAACTTCCACGGTTTGCCATCCGGTTTCTCCGGTTGCTCCCACCACCCTTGCGGACAGAGGATGTCGATGCGGCCATCGCCGTTAACGTCGCCGTGACCCAAGCCGTGCGAGAAACGGGCGGTCGCGGGGATCGGGTTGCCCTTTTCGCTCGGGCCGCTGATGGACACGCGCTGCCACGGCTGCGTCGGATCCTTGCCGGGCACGAAATAGCACATTTCGCCGCGGTCGTCGTAATTGCCCTTTTTCAGATCCTTCTCATCCCTCGGCGGATTCCAGGCCATGACGAGGTATTTCTTGCCGGTCTTGAACAAATCGATGTAGATCGGCGTTTCGTTGCAGGCGCTGTTGGTCAGCAGGTGCGCCTTCCACATGCCGCCCTTCGGACCGGGGTTCTCGTACCAGTAGCAGGGATTGCCCGGAAAGGGAATCACGATCACGTCCGGGTAGCCGTCGCCGTTGAAATCATCAAGGAAACAGCAGAACGAATCGCTGTACTGGAGCAGATCGAATTGCCGGTCGGCGCGGAGGATGTGGCGTTTCCACTGGCCTGCGGGATCCTTCGGCGCCTCGTACCAGCAATCGCCGATGACAACGTCGAGTTTGCCGTCCTTGTTGACGTCCGCGACGCCGACGCCTTCCGAACGGAAGGTGCGGTCAAGCACGATCTTCTTCCAGGTGATGGTGAACTTGGGTTTCTTCGTGTCGCCAGCCAGGACGGCGGGGAGCACAAGCACGGGGAGCAGCAAAGTCGGCAGCAGCCAGGTGCGCCAGGTCATGGGGTGTCCTCAGTTAGTTGGGTCAGTCTGCCCGTTCTTCGGGCCACGAACCAAAGGAGGCGAGCGGCGCGGCGTGAGCCCGC
>DASPXY010000872.1:0-5313 GCA_035637055.1 Gemmataceae bacterium
CCGTGAAGCGGCAGAGCACACCGTACTTCAACGATGTCTCGACGATCCGCTTCTCCAACCTGGACAGGTCGCCCTGGCCCGTCACGAACCGATCTTCCAACTCGCGAATGTGGCTGCGTGCCCATACCGATGTCACGGCACCACTATCCCCGGGCCGAGCTGTAACGCTTCGCCACCAGCTGCCACCAGTCGTCTCGGTACCCGACACACGGATGCTTCCCTCGGCACCCCGATAGCGGCCCAGGATCTGCAACGGCGCGCCGGCGAACAGGTCGGGCAAACGGGAGGGCACCAAAGTGTCGCTCACTAGTTGCAAGCCCGCCGCCTCCAGACGCAGACTCGTCAACACGGGTGTGCCAATGCGGCGATGGACGTTGTCCAACACTTCGTCGAGGCGATCCTCCGACTCGACCAACTCGCAGCCCCCTCCTCCCAAGTCCGCCAGACGCCGCAGGAAGGCCGCATTGACCGCCTGGTCAATACCCAGGGCGAAGACCCGTACACTCTTGAGGTCGCGGGCGAGACTCTGCAGGATCTGGTCTTCATTGCCGACTTGCCCATCGGTGATGAGCACCAACACCTTCTCCCGCTGCGCCTGGCCGCTCGCCAGGAGGTGGGCAGCCATGCTGAGGGGTTGGGCCATCTCGGTGCCACCACGGGCTTCGACCTTGGCCAGGAACTCGACAGCACGGAAGCGATTGCGGTCGGTCGCTGGCTGCAAACCCAGGTTAGCGAAGGTGGGCGGTTTCTCGATGGAATCATCGAAGGCGTAGACGGTGAAACGGTCGCGTTCGGTGAGAGTATCGACCATGCGGGCCAGGGCCCGCCGCGCTGCCACCATCTTCCAACCGCCCATGCTGCCCGAGCGGTCCAGCACGAAGACGACATCACGCGCCCGCGTCGCCTGGCTCGGGCTTACTGGGGGCAGCAAGGTGAGGGCGAATGTTCCCTCCCGTGACCCGACAGCATCCGGAGTCAGCGTCAGAGCCGTACGAAGGGATCCATTGCCGACGCGGAAACGCAGGATGAAATCACGGTTGAGCCGTTCGCCTGGCTGCAGCAGGATGCGCCGCACGCCACTGTCGGAGATGACCTCCAGGCCGGAGTGCAGCGCGGAGCGGAAATCACTGCAATCGAGGTCGGATGGATAAACATCGACAGTCAGGGAAAGATGGACCGGATTGGGAAAACCTGGGAGCAACACAGGTGGGGTGATGCGGGAAGCATCGGGAACCGCATCGGTGTCCGATACTGTACCTGCGCCCACGCTCGGACCGGAGAGGGGAATGCCAGGGATATACCGGGGTGCCACCACCAGGGGGAAGCGGAAGGTGGCCTCGCCATCACTGTAAGCCAGGGGGCCGACGAGGGTCAGCTGGACCGTCGCCCTCTCCCGAGGCATCAGGTTGCCGACGCGCATCGAGAAGACTCCGGGGCGGTCCTCCTCCGTGATGGCGGCGCGCTGGCCTTGTTCGATGGCCTGGGTGTACTCCTGGCGGGCCTGGCCCCGTTCCTTGAGTACGCCTTCCACCACCCGGCTGCCCACCTGCATCTGAAAGCGCGTGACAGCAGCGCGGTCGGGCAAGGGAAAGATGTACACCGCCTCCAGCGGTTCGTCCGTCGGGTTAACAAAGGTCTGGCCGACAGTGATTTCGGCCAGTAACCCATCAATGCGGGTGTGGACATCCAGCGCGTGCAGCGGCAGTCCACCGCGGGCGGTGGTCAGTGTACCAAAGCCAGCCTCATCGTTGGCGGGGGTGCAGGCGCGCACTTCAGCCTCGGTCATGAGCGAAACCGACGTTGTCATGGAGTTGGTCCTTTCCCGCGCGCCCGGAGCAGGCGGCGCTTCTGGAGAAGTTTGAGCAAAGGCGCCGCCACCACGCGGATCGCCTCGAGGTCGTCAGGTTCCAGCGAACGGGCTGGCGAGAACAGCAGCGTCACGTCGTCGTCCAGCCGGACGCCTTGAAGAGAAAGGGGCTCGGTGTTGGGGACCATGCTATTGCCCGAACTCTCGCTCGCGGAGATCGGAACCGGCCTGGCCTTCCAGAAGTTTCCCTGGCGGCCGTTGGACTCATCGTGGGCTGGGCCGCCTTGCCCGGAGGCCGTACCAACCCCGGACGGCATGTGCGCCAGCCGCGCGAGCGCGGCATCCGTCAGGCCCACGAGTTGCTGTTGCAACTCGGCGAGGGAGAGGCCCCGGGCCTGCAGACGCTTGATGGCGACCAGTTGCAGCAGGTGCCGCCGTCCGTAAAGGGCCGTCCGTCCACGCATCTCCAGCGGCCGGTCAATCAGGCCGAGCGTCGTGTAATATCGGATCGTGCGACGATCCGGAATGTCCCGGATGCGGCCGCTCGCCTGCCCTTCGTAATCTACCGACAGCGCCAGTGCCACCTGGGTTCCCAGGTCATCAATCGTCCACAGAGGATTCGCTTGCTCTGTCATGGTGTTACAATAGTAGCAGTGTCATGTGACAGTTTCAAGGGGCCGGCGCGGTTTTCCTCCCCTCGTTCGGTTTGAGCGAAGAATCCAGCCGCTCCGGTCGAAAGGAAGAAGAGGGTCAGCCGGAGAAGCCAAGGAGGGTAGGACCGTGCGCAGGTATATCGGCGTGTTGGCCTTGCTGATCGCGGCCGGGTGCTCGGGCGGGGAACACGATCCGGCGAGCGAGGTGGTCAACCTGTGCACGGATGCCTTCGACAGCAGCGGCAGCGAGGATCCGATCAAGACCTGCAGCGACGCCATCGCCAGCGATCCGGCGAACCACGCCGCTTACCGCCAACGCGCCGATGCGTATGTCCAAATGGGCGAGCGCGACCAGGCGCTCGCCGACTACTCCCGCGCCCTGGAGCTGGCTCCCGATGCCGGCACCCACTACAACCGCGGCGTGATCTACAGCCTGCAGGGAGAGCACGCGAAAGCCCTCGCGGACTACGACGAGGCGCTGCGACTGGACCCCAATCACGCCGCCGCGCACTTCAACCGTGGCCTGGCCCATGCCAGCACCGGCAACACCCCTGCGGGCATCGCTGACCTGAGCGAGGCGGTCCGCCTGGAACCCGCCGACGCCCAGGCTCACATCCAGCGCGGCCTGCTGTACCTCGACAGCAACCAGGCTGAGCGTGCCTTCGCGGACTTCGAGAAGGCCGTCGGGCTCGACCCGAACAGCCCCGAGGCACGCATCAACCGCGGCTACATGCATCAGATGAAGGGCCGCCACGAGCAGGCCATTGCGGACTTCAGCGAGGCGATTCGTCTGGCTCCTGGCGCTGCCGTGGCCCATGCCAACCGCGGCAACGCCTACACCTCGCAAGGTCACCACGACGAGGCGCTGCGCGACTTCGATGAGGCGATCCGGTTGGAGCCATCGGACCATCAAGCTTACAACAGCCGCGGCAGCCTGTACGCCCGCAAGGGCGACCGTCCACGAGCGCTGGCTGACCTGACGCGGGCTATCGAGTTGACACCGGAGTTCGCGCCGGCCTGGCGCAATCGTGCGAGCCTGTACGCGGAGATGGGCGAGAGCGCGAAGGCGCAGGCCGACTATGCCGAGGCGCTGCGGCTCGACCCGGCGGGGGCGCACCTGGTGCCGCCGGCCTATCGCGGGCGTTGACTTGGGCCCCTCTGGGACAGAGAATGGCGACAGGGTCCGCTTTCGCCGCACGGCCCCGTGCCGTCGTCCCCAGAGGGTGACCCGTGCCGACCGACTCTGTCCAGCAATTCCTCGAAGAAGTGCAGCGCTCCGGTCTGCTGCCGGCGGATGCGCTCGCCAGGGCCACCCAGGATCTCCAGCCATTCGCTCCCGCGCTGGCGCGGGAGGCCGCCGACCGTCTCGTCCGTGACCAACTGCTGACGCGCTACCAGGCCGACGAATTGCTGGCCGGACGCGGGGAGGAGTGCGTCATCGCTGGGCGTTAGCGCGTCCTCGACGGCCTCGGCGCCGGCGGCCTGGGCGCGGTCTATCGCGCCCACGACAGCAAACTCGATCGGCCCGTAATGCAAAGTCGCGCGGGTTTGGCGACGGCGAGGCACTGCGGCGGGCGTGGCAGTGGGGGCACAACTGGCGCGAGGCCAAAAGGCCCGCACCAGGGCCGACGAGCAAGGGCTGGATTCCCCCCAGCGAGACCGACGTGCTCGCGGACAAGATCGACGTCCTCTCGCGGAACCCGGAGGAGCCCGCCAAGTTTCTGCGGCCCGCGAAAAACTCGCCGCTGGCCAGCAAGGGAGCGGGCGGCGACCTACCGTCCTACGTCGGGGCGGTGCCGCCGGAAGGGGTCGAGGCGTGGGACTGGGATCGTACCTGGAAAGCCCGCACCGGCAAGTCGGCTGAGAACGAACCGGGGGCGAAGTGAACCGCGAAGCGACGCCCACGACGGCACGAGGGCCGGTGCGACAGCGCTGGCTTTCTGGCGGGCCTTTCGGTACGCTGCAGGAGGTGCGTGTCGCCCACCCGGCAGGAGGCTTTGTCATGAAATCCCCATTCCCTGGCATGGATCCCTACATCGAGGCGTGTGGGCTGTGGGGAGACTTTCACCACGCTCTCATCGAGGCCATCAAGAACGCACTGGCCCTGGTGGTCCCTGAGCGCTATCTCGTGCGAACCAACGAAAGGCCCTACGTGGTCCTCATCGGCACGAATGGCAAGGAGAGTCACCCCTTCTACCCTGATGTGGGCATTACTGGCGAAGCCCCTGCGCCAGCTGCGGTTCCGGGAGGGGGAATCGCGATTGCCCAGCCAGCCACCGAAGCCGGTCCCGTGGCTCTCCGGCCGTTCATCGAGGAGCGGTATCGCGAGTCGTTCGTTGAGATCTACGAGGCCGAACCGGAGTTGCAACTCGTGACGTGCATCGAGGTGCTGTCGCCGTCCAACAAGCGGCGCGGCTCGGAGGGCTGGGATCTCTATCTCCGAAAACGACAGGCGTTGCTGCTGGGCCAGGCAAACCTGGTCGAGATCGACCTGTTGCGCGGTGGACAGCGCATGCCCATGCTCGACCCCTGGCCAGCCAGTCCCTATACGCTGCTGGTGGGGAGGCCGTGGCGGGTGCCACGGTGCCTTGTGTGGCCGGCTTCCTTCAACCGGCCGCTGCCGTCCATCCCGGTGCCGCTCCGTGACGCCGATCCCGATATCCCCTTGAGCCTGCAAGCGCTGATCGAAACCATCTACACGCTTGGGCGGTACGCTCGCAGCATCGACTATGCCAAACCACTGACGCCGCCGCTTGCCCCGGAAGAGGCGGCCTGGTTCGAGCAACAGTTGCAGGTCCGGCAGACCACCTCGTGAGCCCTGCGCGAACAAGCCCACGGGTCGCGGCCCGTGGG
>DASPXY010000873.1:0-16137 GCA_035637055.1 Gemmataceae bacterium
TGGCGCGCACGACGCTCAGAGCGTGGCCCGGGCCATTCAGGAAATCGGGATCGCCGAAGGTAATGTGCTCGGCCCCGGCGCGGACCTGATTGCGAATGTCCTCCAACACGACATCCTGCGGCACGATGAAGAAGCGGCCGCCGTAGACCGGGGGAATCGGGCAATGCGTGCAGAGGTGCAGACAACCGCGGCTCGCCTCGGTGTAGCCGACGGTGCGGCGCTGGCCCCTGTGTTCGAGCCAGGCGTACTTGTTCAGCGGCGGCAGAGCATCGCGAACCGGCAGGGCGAAGGACAACCGCTGCAGGAATGGCTTGCTCGCGGAGCCGCGCTGAATGACGCCCTCGACATCAATGGGCTTACCGTTGCCGTTCCGGGTGGTCAGCGCTTCCGCCAGTGCGACCAGGGGCGTCTCGCACTCACCCCCAACGCAATAATCGGCGCCGTGCTCCAGCAGATAGTCGGCGTTGAGGGCCGCGTACAGGCCGTAACAACAGATGGTCGCGCCTGGGTTGATCTCGCGGACGCGCTCGGTGACGCGAACGCCGAGACGCAACGCGGTGTGCATGGGCACCGACACGCCGACGAACCGCGCCCGTGCCACTTTCTCCGGGTCGAAGGGATCGACCGCGATGTCCAGGGCATCCGGCGCGAAGCCGGCGCGCTTGAGGAACCCCAGCGGTGAGGCGGCCGCAAGGGGTTGGTGTCCCAGTTCGTAACACGAGACGAGCAGGATCGCTCCGGGTTCACGGAGGTTCATGAGTCTACCCTCCCGGGGCCGCGCAGACCACGCGGAACCCCACCCAGCGATACGATACAGCGTTGCTTTGCTGCAGACGGAAACGGTACGCGGCGCGACAGCCGCGTGGCTCGTCGAGCCAGCAGCCGCCGCGCACCACCCGGAAAAATTCGTTGGGGAACCCGCTGCTCAGCGCGCCCTTGGGCGGCCCCTTGGGATCGACGCGCGGGCTGTGCTTGTAGTAATCCGGATCGTACCAATCGGAGCACCACTCCGCGACGTTGCCGTGCATGTCGTACAGGCCCCAGGCGTTCGGAGCATGCGAGCCGACCTTGACGGTCTTCTCCAGAAACGGCCCTTTAGCCGCTCCGCCATAGGGATAAAGACCGTTGCAGTTGGCTTGCATGGACGACAGGGCATTGCCGAAGTGGAAGGGCGTGGTGGTGCCGGCGCGGCAGGCGTATTCCCATTCCGCCTCGGTCGGCAGGCGATAGCCACGGCCGGCCTTCTGCTCGGCGGGCAGGTTCGAGAGCCTCTTGCAAAACTCGACCGCGTCGCTCCACTTTACCTGGTCCACCGGATGGTCCGGCCCGCCGCCGTGCTTGCCCTTGAAGTGCGACGGGTTGCCGGGCATCACCTGCGGATACTGACTTTGCGTGACCTCGTAGACGCCCATGTAGAAGGGTTTGGCAATGACGACTTCGTGCTGCACTTCCTCCGGGTCGCGTTCGGCCTCGGCGGCGGGCGAGCCCATCACGAACTTGCCCGCGGGAATAAGGGCCAATTTCATCCCGATGCTGTTCGTGATGACCTTGTCGCCGCCGGGCTCTTTCGCCGGTTGCACGGCAGCCACTGGGAGCAGGCCCAGCGCGCCGAGGCCCAGCAGGTACAGCGAGCAACGGAGAGGTTTCACGGTTTCGCTCCCAAGGGTGTCTGGTTCGTAGTTCCGCCTTCAGGCGGCTTGACGCCCACCCGCCTGAAGGCGGAACTACGAACCAAGACCCTGCTCCCACGCTAGGCGGGACACGAACTCTCGACCAACCGCCACGTCCAGTAGCCGACCACGAACAGCGCCGCCAGCCAGGTGATAACCGCCGTGACGCGCGTGCCGCGCCGCTGCACATAGAGAATGTAGAACGACCGCCCCAGCAACAACACGCTGAGCACGATCACCACCGGGGACAGCCAACTGACGACCAGCATCGCCGACGCACTGCCTGCTAACCCGAGCAGGGCCAGGACAGCCGCGGCGGTTCAGGTCGGCGCCGCCCCCGCGGCAGCCATCAGCGCGCCCATCAGGTTGCGAAAAAAGTCCTTCATCGACGTCTATTTCTTGATCGTTTCAAAGTCGGTGACCAGCAACACCATCGGCGCCTCGCGCGGCCGCTCCGCCAGGGCGCGCAGCAGCAGGGGTAAACGACCCGTCCAGCCATCGACGTAGCCGGTCACGCTCACGACCCCGGCGCCGCTGGCCGCAACTTCACGCAGCCGCTGCAAGAGACTTTTCGTACCGTCTTTCGGTTTGACCTTCGCCGCTTCCTTGAGGACGAACTGCTGTCCCGTCCCGGACACCTTGAGGATGAGCGTCGTTCCATCCATCACCTCGCCACGGGCAACAATCTCCAGCGAATCCGCGGACATCGAGGTGTTGCCCGACAGCCGCGTGGCGCGAATCGACTCCTCCATCTTCTTGAGGTCGAGCGATTTGCCAGGCTTGGGGAAAAAGGTGATCGTGCCGGGCCGGTAGCCACCCTTGCCCGGTTCGCAGTCGTAGATGATCCGATTCTTGTCCACGTCATACTGACGTGCGATGGCGTCGCGCGCCATCCCCCCTCATCAGGACATTTCCGCCCCTTTGATCTTCATCACCCCCTTGACGATCTCCGCGCTGGCCGGCAGGGCGGTCAGCAAAAGCAGGCCAAGACCAAACCCAATCGTGGTGCGTCGCATCGCTGTACCCTCTGAGGTTTGAGGGAGAACCCCTCCCCCCAACCCCCTCCCCGCAACGGAGAGGGGGAGCAAGACAAAGAGCGTTTCTTCTCTCCCCCTCTCCGTTGCGGGGAGGGGGTTGGGGGGAGGGGTTCTCCCAACACTATTAGACGCTGGCGCCGACGCTTGTCTTGCGCGCGCGGTGGTATTCTTCGAGTTTGCGGTTGGCCTCGACAATCGTGGTCAGCTTGGCGACGACGGCCGCGAGGTGCTTGCCGGGCAGGGCGAAGTAGAACTCGTCGTCACCGAGGTCGGTGTAGACGCGGTTGCCGATGCAGCCGAGGCTGGAAACGCAGCGCTGCGTCTGCAGGGCGAGCGGAATGGCGGCACAGGTCGGCCGGCCCATGAGCGGAGCCGTACCTCCGACTCCCGCCGCCTGGGCCGCCTCTTCGAGCAGCATTACCTGCCGGGCGTTGCCGCGTACCAGCACGGCATCCGGCGGCTCGGCGCCATCAGTCAACGGCCCATAGACGGCGGCCCCGAAGCGCTCACTGCGGTGCGGGATGCCCGCCACTTCCTCGCTACGAAGATAGCCGAGTGAGATCATGGTACCGACGACGCCTTGCAACTCTTGCATCTGCGCCTGCGGCAGTTCGACGCCGTGCGTATAGGCCCCGATCGGGCAGTTGTAATGATCCGGCGCCTCGGTCGCGAAGGTCTGTCCGTCGGCGGCCCGCTTCCAGTAACTGCAGCCGGAGGGCGCCGCCGCGCCGACCCGTGGCACGTTCGCGGGCGGCGTCGCGTGGAACGTCAGGCCGACAGGTGCCGTCTTGAGGTTGAGGAGATCCTGCACTCGTGTGGGCATCGTCGTTGTCCCTCCTGTTTGGCTTATCATAGCCTCAACAGGTCGGCGTTACACGCTTTTTCCCGAAGGAGGAAATCTCGAACACGGAGACCGACCGAGATTCCGCTTGACTGGGAGGCACCGTGGGGGTGAACTGACCGTGTTCGGGCGCCAGCGCGCTCGAAGCACAAGTTCGGCGGAAAAGTTGGTCTCATTTGTCGCAGCCCAGGACACAAGACCGGGGGATCGCACATGAACTGGCGGCCGCGTCACGTCAGTTTCGCGTTCTCCTCATCCTCTGCCGAGTCATCGTCGTCGTAACTCCTCCAGGGTTCCCCGAGGCAGACGCCGACGAGAATGCCGGCCAGCACCATGATCAGGTGCGTTGCCAGGCTCGTCGGGGAGTAGCGAAAACCGAGGATCAGTCCCAGGCCCACGGCGACCGGGATCGCGAGGCCCCGCTTGCGGACCGCGGCCAGGGCCAGCCCGCCGAGGACGCCCAGCACCGCCCCGCCTGGCCCGGCCAGCAATGCCCCGACGATCATCCCGACCAGCGCTCCGAGCGTATGCTGCGTGACGCGCAGCTGCAGCGCCAGCCCGTCGCGGTAATTGCTCAGGAGTGGGGTGGCGCGCACCTGTTTGCGTTTCGGCTCCTTCCGTGCCGGGCCGCCGACGCCGAGGTCCGCTGTCACCAGTTCCGCGACGGTGCGCGGCGAGGGGTCGGGGGCGACGGCGCCTCCCGGCTTCGGCTCCGGTTGCAGCATGGTGTCGCGGTTCTCCGGCGGCGGCAGCTTGAGCGCCTCCTCGCGCAGCCGCTCCAGATCGAGGCCCAACCCGAGCAGCACCTGCGTCGCCTCGCTGTCCGGTTCGTGCAGTAGCCCCAGCAAGAGGTGTTCGGGGCCGACGTTGTCATGCCGGAGTCGGGCGGCCTCTTCGCGGGCAAACTGCAGCGCGCGCCGGCACGGCGGTGTCAGCGGCAGGCGCGCACCGACCGTCGCAGTCGCGCCCTGCCGGACGGTCTTCTCGATCTCCTGCCGCACCTGGACGATGTCCACCGCAAACGCCGCCAGCAACCGGCCGATGCTGCCGAAGTTCTCCTGCAGGACCCCCAGCAGAACGTGCTCGGTGCCGAGGTAATCGTGGCTGAAGCGGTGCGCCTCGCGGTGGGCCAGGAGCATCACCCGGCGCGCCTGGCCGGTGAAACGCTCATACAGCACGACCTCGGCGGAGGTCGGCTCCGGCGCAACGAGCGTCGCGGTCGGCGGTGTGTCGAGGACGTCCCAGCGCTCGGCGAGACCGCGCTGTTCCTTGAGTTCGTTGGCCTGGCCAAGTAGTTGAGCAGCCTTCTCGTAGTCCCCGACCGCGAGAGCGCCCTCCTTCGCGCGGGTCAGCCGCTCGATTTCGGCGTCGAGATCCTCCGCGACAGCCGGCGCTGCGGCCCCTGTCGCGGGCTGCGAGGCGACCTGTTCGACCGTGGCCACGGCATCGAGAGCGCGCCGCACCAGCGCCAGGCCGACTCCAAGGGCCTTGAGAACCTGCGCGGCCACGCCCTCCTCTTCGCGCAGCAGGCCCAGAAGGAGATGTTCCGTACCCACATACTCCTGATTGAGATTGCGGGCTTCGTCGCGCGCGTGCTCGATGACCTTTGCCACGCGGGGCGTCTGGGGCAACTTGTTTTGAGTAATCCGGTCTGGCCCAGCCCCGACACTCCGCTCGACCTCAAGGCGGATGATGCGCAGCTCAAGGCCGAGGTTGCCGAGGACTGTCGCAGCCAGACCGTTGCCCTCTTTGACCAGACCGAGGAGGATGTGCTCGGTGCCGACGTAATCATGGTTGAGGCGCTGGGCTTCCAGGTTGGCCAGGTGCATCACCTTGCGGGCGTGGTCGCTGAAGTGTTCGTACACGGCGGCCTCCCGGCCCCTGCTGTGGGAAGGGTCACGATGCGTCCTCTCCGCGCAGTGGGGCTCACAGCGCCTCGCGCTGCAGTTCCCGAATCCGCTTCTCGATCCGCCGCAGCGCAGCGTCGGTGGGGTCTTCCCACAACTCCTCTAATTGTTCCTTGAACTCGGTTTCAGCAAGTTGTTCCCCGATAGTAAGCCTCCGCCGCGGGAATTTGTCGCCATGGCAGAGGAAACACCCGGGCCTACCGCAGTCGTGGGCATCGCGCTTGCGAAACCGGCCGACTTGATTGTCGCAGGGGCAATCCACGTCGTTCGGGTCGGAGCCAGGTTGTCGTTGACCGACACGGTAGCCCACACTTCGGGATCGGTTCATCTCGACGTGAAAGACCCAATGTTTTTTCCATTCACGACGGATGACGGTCAATTCCTGATGCCAGCGTTTCATCCAACTCTCTCCAACTTCACATCAATGCCCTTGCTGTTGGGCGTAGGGGTGTCGTGCGTGTCGCTGTCCATCAAGCGACCGGAGGCATCGCCGTACAGCAACGCCAGTATAGCGGGGGCAAGCACGGGCAAAAAGCCAAGGAGGCAAAGAGAAAGGACTCAAACCCCTTCTCCTTTGCCTCCTGATCTGGCATCAGCGGGGCCATCACGGCTTTTGTTTCTTGTGGACGTCGTTGACGAAGTCGCTCAGCACCTTGACGTCCTCCGCGCCCCACGCCGGCCCCTTGCTGGGAGGCGGCATGACGCGTTTCTTGTCCTTGTCGAGAATCCGTGCCAGCAGACTGCCGGCGTCGCCCTTGAGGAAGAAGCCGTCGCGCAACATCGCCCGGAAATCCGTGTCGGGGTTGCCCGTCATTTTGAGAGCCGAGACGATCTTGCCGTTGTGGCAGCCGACGCAGCCGTTCTTGCCGCCGCGTTCCAGCAGCGGCCAGACTTCCCGGCGAAACCGCTCGCCGAAGGCACTGCGATCCGCGTCGGAGAGCCGGTCGAAGTTCGGTCCTTGGCTCGCCCAGAGCCAGCAGAGGTCCGGCAGCACGGCCAGGGTGCCGGCCAGCAACAGCGCCGCAGCCAATCGTCGCGCAAACATGGCAAGGGTTCCTTGAGCAGTTGTTCGTGGTTAGTTGTTAGTTGGCCGCGAAGCAGAAGGCAAGGCCCTCTTTGCTGACAACTCCCAACTGACAACTAACAACTGCTCCAGGTGAAACTCCGCACCGCCGCGCCGGGTAGTGGCTGCCGTCGGAGGGGCCGCGGCCGTTGTCCTTGCCCGCTTTCCCTGGCCGCCTTATAACAACCCCGCTACTCCTCGGACGCTCGTGTCCGCCGATGAGCCTCTTTTTTCCCTGGAGGGATCACAATGCTACGCAGAGCCTGGATTGGTGCGGTGCTGGTCTTCAGCGGGCTGAGCGTGCCCGCGTACGGCCAGGTCACCCTGCAATGGAAGTTCAACGAGGGCGACAAGTTCTACGTCGAGGACGTCAGCACCATGAAGCAGAAAATCGGCTTCATGGGCAAGGACATCGACCAGACGCAGAAGACCACGATGGTCACCAGTTACACCGTCAAGAAGAAGACCGGCAACGAGGTCGTCCTCGAACAGAAAATCGAGGGCGTGGACGTCAAGGTGATGGGCGGCCTCGGCGGCGACCTCGACAAGATGATGGAGAAGCTCAAGGGCGCCAAATTCATCCTCCATCTCAACGTCAAGGAGGGCAAGATCACCAAGTTCGAGGGCTATGAGGACTTCATCAAGCAGCTGACCGAGGGCAACGAGGAAGTCGGCAAGTTCATCAAGATGATGCTCAGCGAGGACGTGCTCAAGAAGAGCAGCGAGGAGGCGTTCGGCTTCCTGCCCGGCAAGGCGGTCAGCAAGGGCGAGGGCTGGAAGAAGGAAGCGACGATTCCGTTCGGCCCGCTCGGCTCGTTCAAGACCGTCAACGACTACACCTACCAGGGCAAGGAAGAGAACCTGGAGAAGATCGCCCTGAAGGCACAGCTGACTTATTCGCCGCCCAAGGGCGATGCCGGCTTTGGCCTGTTCAAGATCGTCAAGGGCAACCTGAAGTCGGAAGGCGCGCGCGGCACGCTCCTCTTCGACGCCGACAAGGGCCGCCTGGCGAAGTACAGCATGGCGATGGTCTTCCGCGGTTCGCTCACCATGGACATCATGGGCAACATGATCGACATGGACGTGACGATTGACCAGAACAGCAACAGCCGCGTTCTGAACCGCAATCCGCTGATGCAGAAAGAGTAACCGCTTACTTTCTCCCCTCGCCCCTTGCGGGAGAGGGGTTGGGGGTGAGGGGGAAACGCCAAGGAACGCTACTTGGCTCTACCCCTCACCCCCAACCCCCTCTCCCGCAAGGGGCGAGGGGAGAGAGACTCACAGCAACGGTACGCGGCCCTTTTCCTCCATCTGCGCCCGGAGATGGGCGAAATAGGCCGTCATCTCGACCTTGCCGCTGCCGCACGACGAACAGCCGCCGCTGCCACAGGACGAACACCCGCCACCGTCCGCCCGCCCACAACCAGGCTCCCCGCAACCACCGTGTGCTTCCTCGGCGGGCTCCTGCGGCAGCGCCAGGTTCTCCAACGACACGACGAATCCCTCGCGCTGGACAAGCGCTTCGACGAGCGGGCCAGGGTCGCAATCGGCCCATTGCAGGTGTTGCACCACTGCCTGCTTCCCATCCAGCAGCAGTTCCACGTCAAGAATCTCGATCGGCAACCCGAGATCGGCCGCGAGGCGCCGGCTGTCCTCGAAGAGTCGATGAGCCGCCGCGCGCAGGCGAGCCACGGTTTCCTCATCTTGCGGGCCAGCGCGGCGAACCAGTTCCCCGACCGGGGCGGTGTTCAGCAACCGAGCGTGGCGCGGCGTCGCCTGGCACAAGACGACGCCCATCTCCAGGCCGCGCTGACTGCGGACCACGACGCGATCGCCGCGGCGGCACGGCAGCGCCGCGGCGGTCGCGAAACGGCCAACGCCGCCGCTGTTGCCGTGGCTCACCAGATACTCACAACCCGACGTCATTAGGGCCTCGTTCCCAGCTGGCTCAATCGAGACCGAGCGTCTCGCGCATGATCTGATCGTACACCTCTTGCCCGCGTTCCGTGCTCAGGTCGAGGTGCATCTCGTTGATCACCTTGATGCTGAGGTTGCGCAGCCAGTAATCCCAGCAATCGGCGCAGACGCGCTCGAAGATGCGCTGGCCCAACTCGTCGCTCATCGGCGGCTTCGCGAGCCGCCGGGCGTGGTTGCCGGCGGAACAACCGGGGCGCTGGCAGCGGAACCCATCACCCGCACCGCCCTGGGCCGACGGCGCTTTGTTCGAGACCGGGATGGGTTTGCCGAGCTGTGTCAGCAACTTGACCATCTCGTCGCGCGGGATGTTGTCGCCGCGCTCGTCGGCGACCGCGTAGCCTTTCTCCAGGACCGTTGCGGCCTCGTCGCGCCGCTCCAGTTTGATCAGACTGGTGCCCAGCAGCTGATAGACTTTCGAGAACTCCGGGTTCAGCTCCAGCGCCCGGCGGAAGGACTTGATCGCCTCGTCGAATTGCTGATCTTCCATCAACAACTGCCCGAGGCGAAAGTGCCCCAGTTCGTTGTCGGGATCGTCGTTCGCCATCTTGCGAAACTGGGCGATCCGTTCCTGTAACTGACTCATGGCAGAAACTCCTACGGAGATCTCGTTTAGCCGCGGTTCGGAGAACCGCGCTGAGAGCGCGGTTCTCCGAACCGCGGCTAAACGGGATCCGGTTACGGCGCCCCGACCGCACTCGGCTCAAGGACGACGATCGGGAACGACACTTTCGCCGTTCGCTTCCCCACGGCGTCCTCGGCCTCGATCTCGATGGTGAAACGCCCCGGTCGGTTAAGCGACAAGGGGAACGGCAAAGGAATCTGGGTATCCTTCGTGACGTTGAAGCCTGGCGGCAGCATCTCTGGAAAGTTGAGCACAAATGGCTTGGTCAAGGTTGGCTTGCCCTTCTCATCGAGAATCCGCGTCCGGATCTCGACATTGATCATTTTCTTGGAGTCGAGCGCCATGCCCACCAGCGAGCAGGTGCCCGTGTACTCCTTGGTCGTGGTGGCAACCGAGGGCGCGTTGACGTGGATCAGACCGAAGCCGGGCGGCACGGCCTGGAAATCGTAGGTGAACGACTTGCTCTCGGCGTTGCCCTTGGCAGTCTTGGTGGCCACGTCGGACACGGTCAATCGCAGGGTGTACTTCCCTGGCGCCTGATCCGTCCCAACCACTACCTGGGCCCGCTCGGCGACGCGCGACTTCCCCAGGCAGAGGACGCGCTGGTTGGGCGTATCGCGCGTGAAGATGACCTTGCCAGTGCTGTCGAGCAGTTCGAGCCGGTTAGTATAGCGAACGATACCCGAGTGAGGCTCCATTTTCAGGTCTTCAATGTCAAAAGCGAGGACCAGGACGTCACCTAACATCAACTTGTTGTCCGCGCGCGCGCTACCGTCGGGGCCGTAGGTGGCGCGACGGTTTGTGATCTCCAGGGCGCTGGCAGGAGTCGCGCACCAACCGAGCAGAGCCAGAGCGACGAAAGCAATTTTCCTCATGGCAACAGAGTCCTCGAAGCGAAGAACGGAACCCCTGACCGATGGGACGGTAAGCTCCGGTTATTCTGCTCTCCCGTGCGCCCCTTGGCTAGAGCAAATTCGCCGCGGTGACGCCCTTCTCGGAATTAGGTTACCGGGGCCTGACAGGAAATGATCACATAGCGGAGCAGGCCGAGCCTGCTTGTCCGCTCCACGCGGCGGATGACCTCCTCCGCTTCTGGCAGGTGCGGCGCCATGCGCGCCACCAGGGGACGAAGCACGGCATAGCTTGGCAGGGTGTTCGCCGTCACGTCGCGCACGCGCAGCGGCTCAAAGCCGGCGCGGCGGGCCAGGCGGCGATAGTCGCTCACCGTGCAGCGCATGTCGCTGGGGCCGTAGAGCCGCACCGCCTTCGGCTTGAACCGTGCCTCGAAGAAGTCCCACAGCAGCGGCACCACCAGCCGCGGCACGAAGTCCGACAGCGCCAGCCAGCCCCTGGGCCGCAATACACGCCGCGCCTCCTGAAAGAACCTTTGCCGCTCGGGAAAGTGAAAAATAGCCTCGACGCACAGCACCGCGTCGAAGGAGGCATCGGCGAAGGGCAGACGGCAGGCGTCGCCGGCGACCAGCGCGGTGTCCGGCGGCAGCAGTTGCCGGGCGCGGTGCAATTGCCGCCGATCAATGTTCAGGCCGCACAGGGTCAGGCCGCGGCAGCGTTCCGCCAGCGCTGCCAGGGTGCCGCCAAAGCCGCAGCCGACGTCGAGCACTCGCTGACCGGCGGCTACATTGGCCGCCCGCGCCACCCACAGGGCGAGCCGCTCGGCCGCCGCGGCGAAGTCGGCCACCGTACCGTCGGCGGCGCGCGGGTCGGCCCAGCAGCCCCAGTGGACGTGTCGCCCGAACGCCGCGCTCACCAGAGGGTCGCCTGCTTCGAGGCGTGCCAGGATGTGATCGAAGTACGGCAAGGGAATGAGCGGCGAACGCATGGTGTCAACTGTGGGTGCTGTGACCCTCTGGATGTAGGCGAGCGGGGGGCGTCAGCCCCCTGATGGCTACGTAGCATCAGGGGGCTGACGCCCCCCGCTCGCCTACATCGGGGTGCTGGCACGCCGTTTACCAGGTGGGCTTGTTTTCTTCCACTCCGATCGCTATCACCCGCCGCTCCATTTCCTGTATTCATGGCCCGACCCTGCCGGCGATACCCTGCGACGAAGCGGGCGGCGCCGAGGCATGGTGTTTGCACATACTCTTCATTAGCACTCGCTCATGTTTCGCGGTGGCGACCGCAACACGAAAGGAAAGAGCCATGCCTGGTATTCGCACTCACCGGACGCGGCGCCAGAGCGTCCCACATTCTCTACGTATCCGCGTCGAGGAACTCGAACCGCGAGCCTTGCTCGCAGCGCCGGTCGTCACGGCGGTCCTGGGCCAGCCAGCTGTCAGCCCGCTCCTTACCGCCGTGCCGACGATCACTGCTCCCGTCGCCGTCGGACCTGTCAACCAACTGCCGGCCCTCGGCGTGCGCCCCGAACTGATCTCGTTCTCGCAGCTGGCCATTCCCGGCTCGCAGGCGTCGCCGATGGCCCAGTTGCCCCCGGTGCCTTTCCCCTACATCACTGGCCCGGTTCTGCCGGCGCCCGGGCCTGCCAACGCGATCCCGACCTTCGCCGTCGATGTCGCCCGGGTGAACCAGGGCGTCGGGGGAGCCGTTCCCGAGCAGAACACCGCGACCGGAATGCAGCAGGGCAATCCACCCGCTCAGCCAAGCCCGGTGCGTCCCTCTCAGCCTCCGAGTTTACTGATTCCGCCCGTGCTGCTTAAACCGGTCGAGGAGAGCCAGGAGCCAGGAACCGAGCAAGCGCCTCGGAACAAGCCGCCGGACGCACAGTCGGCGGTAGACCCGACCTGGGCAGAGGTCAGCGCAGCATACTTCGCGCGGGAGGCAGACCCCGCGCCCGCACGACCGGAGCTGCCGGCGCTGCCGCTCAGTATCGACGAAGATCCGGCCCCAGAGGCATCCGCCGTGGTGGGGTTGGTCGCGGTCCTCGCGGGCGCATTCTGGGAGCAGCCCGGGCGGCCTTCGCGCGAGCCGCAGGCGAAGCGACGCAATCGCCTATCCGCCTGGATCACGCCAATTTAACAGGCTATCGGGGAAGTGGAGGGCGAGGCTCCTGCCGAGCCGGTCCTGTTTGCGGCTCGGCAGGAGCCTCGCCCTCCAGGCGGCTCGGCAGGAGCCTCGCCCTCCACTTCTGACTCACAGTCCAGTAGAGGCTGTCTGGTTGGAGTCCCGGCTTGAGCCGGTCTTCAGCCTGAAGACCGGCTCAAGCCGGGACTCCAACCAGACAGCCTTCACCGGATCGTGTATGAGAGCCGCTCACGCCGGGGGCGAAGACGATTGGGGAGCAGGGACATCGAAGACTTTGCGGATCCAGATATCGCCAGGTCCGAGCGTCACCTGTTTGCCCGGTCGATCCCCCAGGAGTTTCCGCCACCACGAGACGCGGCTGGTGTCGGCGGGTTGCGGCAAGCGTAGGCATTCCGCTCCCTGTTCGGTGCAGTCGTCGCAAGCACTGCTGCCGAAGTCCCCCCACTGAAGTTTCGGCGTGGCCGTCTTCACCAGCGTGGGCCAATCGCCATCGTCGAAGGTCAGATTCGTCCACTCGTCCGGCGGCCGATCGAGGCTGAACTTCCAGCTGCCGTCCGCCGCGGACACCACTTTCAGCGGTGGTTCCTGGATCTCCGCCGGCACGACGCGCTGCAACTCCTTCGGGTCGTGTTTCGCCCCGAACATGAGCAGGTTCCCCGAGAGGTCAACCTTTTCGAGGAACACCGCCGCAACGTGCCGGCCAGGGACGAGATCGATTCGCCCCGTTTGCAACTCCTCACCATCGAGAAGACAGACCGCCTTGACGGGTGAATACAGATGGATCGTGACGGGCACCCCGGCAAGCGGGTTACGCCAGCGCAGCACCACGCCGCCACAGCCAGCGGGCACCTCGCAATGGCTGTGCTCCTCCAGCACCAGCCGGCCGGGCTGTTTGCGAAAACGGTCGAGCGAGTTCAGGCGCTGTTCGTCGGACATGGCACGGCCCACCAGCGGCGAGAAGGATCCCTTCTGCCTGTCGTTCCCTCCCCGAATTGTACGTCGGTTGTCTCCACTTGGAATTGCTCTTTCCACGGATACCGCCCGTCGTTATAGTCCCGCCGCTTTTTCCGCGCTCCAGGGCCGCCGAACCTGTACTCGACCGCACCGCACTCCTGTCGCGGCGCCGTCGAAAGGTGATGCGCCTGGGGGAAACTGGAAGGAACGGGGGAGGGCGTGAGCCATGACGAAGATGAATCTGGGGCTGTGCGCGGGGGCGTGTCTGCTGCTGGCGGCGGGTTGCGCCTCGTCCGACATTATGGCGGTATTCTCCGCGGGGGGAGGGAACGAACGTGTCGTCGTCGGCTCCCTCGACGAGGTCGCGAAGTCCACGCAGGCCACACTGCAGCGGCTGGATCTCAGGGCGGAACTGACGCAGCAGGGCGAGAGCATCCACATTGCCAGCGCCTTGCAGAGCGGTGCCCGCTTCAAGTTGGTGTTGACCAGGGACAGAAGCAGCGGTGAGGAAAAGACGCGGGTCCGGATGGAATGGGTGGATCCGGGCGTCGAGCACATGACGGTCGAGATTCTGGGGCGCCTGGACAAGGCGCGCTGAGGGGCGTTTGAAACCCCTCCCCCAACCCCCTCTCCTTGCAGGGGAGGGGGTTGGGGGAGGGGTTTTCAAAAAAAAGCGGCGGCGCTGCCATGCGCCGCCGCTCCTCCTCAGGTTGGTCAACACAACAAAACGATGTCGCTCACGGGTGTTGACGGCATCCTGCCGAGCCTATTGGGTCGGACCACCCTTGGGGTACTAATGTTATCGGCCATTTGCGCCGCCGGCTTGAGCGCGAAGGAGTCGTCCGCATGTTTCGCTTCCTGCCGGCCACAAGCGGCCGGGGCTGGCTGGCGCTAACCCTGTCGCTGGCGCTGCACGCGGCCCTTGGCGTCCTTGTAGCGCTGCCGTCGATACGCGCCGGCCGGGGCACCGCGACGGCCACAGCGCCGGTGCTCGTCCTCGAAATCGTCGAAGAGGGTGAGCAATCCGAACAGCCGGGTGTGGCCTCGTCGGCAACGGATCACGGATCGAAAGCCCCGTCGGTCCCGCCGGCGCCGCGACAGATTGTCGTCGGTCCCTCATTCGAGAACATCGTGCCCGTGGCTCACACGACGGGTATCGGTGCGGAACTGCCAATGCCTTTGGGCGCAGGGGACGCGCAACGCGGCAACCCGTCCGGCGGCGAGCAAGGTGGCGGCCCATCGTTCTTTCAGATCGGGACGCAGGCTACGCGCATCGTGTACGTCATGGATCGATCGGCGAGCATGGGCGCTGGCCTGCTTGACGTTGCTGTTCGTGAATTGCTCGCCAGCGTGGATCGTTTGCCGGCGACGGTGCAATTCCAGGTCGTCGTCTATCACGACCGGGCCGAGTTGCTCGTGCCGGGACGCAGTGAACTGATCGCGGCCAGTACACAGAACAAAGCGCTGGTAGGGGAAGCGCTGATGTCGCTCCGAGCGGAGGGGGGCACGTGCCACCGGGAAGGGGTACGCGTCGCCTTGACGCTCGACCCGCAGGTCATCTACCTGCTGACGGATGCCGACGATCTGACGCATGAAGAGCGCCGCGAAATTACTCGTCTCAATCGCGGGCGAGCCATCCTGCACACCATCGAGTTGAACACGGCGAACCGCGGCCGGACCGAGATGCCACTGCAGATGTTAGCCCGCGAGAACGGCGGCCGCTATCAAGCGGTCGAGCCGCGCTGATCCATCCAGCTGCAAGTGGCTATCGACGTATTGAACGAGCCGGAAGCGTGAGCGACGGGCCAGGGAGTCCGTCGCTCACGCTTCCGGCTCGTTCGCGCGGAACGCTAAGCCCAAGCGGCTCGGGGAATCACTTCACCACGTGAGCCTTGGCGGTGAACTCGATGTTGCTCTCCGCCCGGAGGTCGGTGAGGATCTGCAAGGTGCGGTTCAACTCGCCGGCTTGATCGGGGCGCAACGTAACCGTCAGGATGTGAACGGCCTTGTTGCCCGCGCCGGCCTCGCGCACGTCGAGTTGAGCGTCGGTGCCCTTGATCGCGGTGATGCGGAACGGCGCCGCTCCGCGAACGATGATCCGTCGCTCCGCCTGCGTGCCTGCCTTCACTTCGCCGAGAACCACGGTCATCGGGCTGACACTGATCGGGGCCTCGATCTCAACCGTCAGCGGCACACGAACCCGCGGCGTGGTGGGATTATTCGTCTGCAGCCACAGGTCAGTGTACCACTTGCCGGCCGGGGCGTCGGCACGCAACGTTGTCGTGAGCTGATAGCTCACCTCGCCCCCATCGCGATGCAGTTCCTTGACGACCGACTGGACATAATTGCTATCGCTTTTGACGCCGAGGATTTGCCAGTCGCCGCTGCCAAGGAACGAAATCCGCACCGAGTTGGCGGGGACGCTGCCGCGCTTGATGCGGCCAAAGGCCACACTCTCGGGAATGACGGTGACGTCATCGCGGCTGTTGGCCTGCACCCAAAGACGCACCTCGTCAAAGCGCGGCTGGTCGAACTGGACGAAGATGGTGACGTTCTTGGCGTGCTGGAAGCGACGGGTGTCCATCTGCACCAGAATGGCCGTCTCCTGGCCGGGAGCCAGGTCGGTCTGGAGAGCGTGAGCCGAGGTGCAGCCGCACGAGACGCGGACATTGCTAATGTGAACGTGAGCGCCGGTCTTGTTGACCAGGCGGAAGGAGTGCGTCAGCGTCGGACCGCGCGGCACGGACCCAAAGTCGCGAGAAAGCTCATCGAACAGACTGTCCGCCCACGAGGCGGACGCCGGGCCGGTCGCACACAGGCCCAGCAGAACCACAAGACTATACCGGAACATGTTGCCCTTTCCCTGCTGCCAGAGGAGACCCCAGCCCGCCGGACGCGCAAAGGCCGGGACAGTCCCGGCTGGCGCCACGGAAGCGCACGGGCCAGATCAAGGGTCACTAGGGATATGCGCCCCAAAGCGGGGCCTGTCAAACTGCACGGCGGGCAACCGGCCGCCTTGCGAGAGATGGCGGAAGCTAGGATTCGCACTTGCCTCCTTGCCGCTAT
>DASPXY010000874.1:0-3271 GCA_035637055.1 Gemmataceae bacterium
AGGACGCGCCTGCAGACGCCGAGAACGAGCGGCCCGTGCCGGCGTACCAGCGCCTCGAACGCCGTATCGTCCTGGGCGTGCGTGAAACGCTCCAGGAGGTCGCTGTCGCGCAGGGTCGTCGCGTGCTGCGTGGCGACCAGGTTGTGGAGGTGCCGCAGGACGGTCTCTGCCTGTGGGGCTGCCATGTGAGGGATCCTCGTTGGGGCACACGTTCTCTTTGTTGTAATAGTGCCGCGTCCCGAGAGGATGGGGTCAATTTTTCGGACTGGCGAACGGCTCGCTCACGCCGGGCAGTCGCTGATTTTGGGTTTTTCAGAGATCAGGGATGGGTGTTGGGAAGTGATGGAACTGGCTTGAGGGGTCAAGAAGTCGGGGCGACTTGGGCGAATGGGCGAAGAACAACCTCTTGACCCCCTCGGTCAGTCCACTCGGTTGGGGGAGGGAGTGGTGCCTCTCTGCGTTTCCCCCTTGGGCGATTCGGTGATGGCGACGCCTTACACGCGTTGGTTTGGGGCTCCTGCCTTGGGCAATCTATCAGAAGCAAGGAGTGCGCCACTCAGGGAGAAATCCATGAAACTTTCCCAAGATGATAAACTGCAGATGGTTATGGCGATCTCGAACAAGCGGGACCGATGCGCCGAGGTGCCTATTTTCTTGGGGGGTGTCGGATTTCTAGGCGATCGTCACTGACCGCCGCGGGTGGAGACACCTGCAGGGAACGCCGGTCGCGCAACCTGATCTTGACACCCCAGGCGCGGTTGCTATTCTCCTCGCCTTCCAAGGTGCCATAAACCGTTCCGAGAACCCGACGTCGGGGGCCACGAGAGGAGGCGGACCATGCGCAAGCGCACGGCAGTGCTGGCGTTCGTTCTGGCGGTGGGAGTGCTGCTTCGCGGCAGCGGACAAAACGACGCCCAGTCGTTCACGCCCGGCATGTCGCCGCGCAACATCACATTTACGCCAATTGATACGAGCAAGATCCTCGGCAGCGGACCGAACACGCAGCAACTCTTCCGCCAACCGCGGCCGCCCTCGTCCCCGTTCAACCCCATGACCGTGCTGCGCTCGGTGGGGAACCTCCTGCCCTCGTGGCCGCCGAAGACCGCGAATCCGCCGACGATCCCAGCGGCGCCACAGCGTCAGGCGGCGACACGGCAGCCCCGGCAGATCAGGTCGCCCATGATGATTCCGGGGATGCAGGTATCGCAGTGATTGCCTTTACGGCGCGAGCGCTTAACCAAGGGCGAGCCAGGAGCGTGAGCGACCGCAGAGAGCCTCAAGCTCTCTGCGGTCGCTCACGCTCCTGGCTCGCCGAGCAGTTTCCTGATAAACAGATCGTATTCCTCCTTCATGGGCAAGTCACGGTCCACCTTGACGCGCCGCCGAGTGGACATCACTTTGCGATCCTCTTTCGGATTATAGCCCTCTTTTTGATAGGTTTCCCAGTACAGGCCGGTGCCGCGCCGCTGCCACGCCGGCAGGTCGTTGAAGTTGACGCCGCGCTGGAACAGCAATTCGTTCTTGAACTCGACAGACTTGCCCTTTAGCGCCGCCGTCGCCTCGCCGACGCTCTGACCGGCCTTGCGCAAGGTCCAGTAGCACCACCCGTTGAGAGCGCAGCGTGTCGCGTCGGTCATGCGCCAGCGGAAGTAATCGACGACCAGCGGCCGCTGTGCCCCGAGCCAGACGCGGCTGTCGAAGTGGACGGGCACGCCGCCAGCGTGAGTGAACGACGCACTCGCCAGGCCCGCTGACACCGAAACGGCCTTCTCCAACTCGCGGTCGAACAGATCCCACTCCGGTCGAAACAGCAGCGAAATCTCATCGCTCTCGGTGTAGGCATACACCGCCTGCAGTTCTTCGAGCAACACTTGGGCGGTGTGGACCATCAACTCGTGGAACTTGAGATCGAACGGCTTCTCGAAGCGCTTCGCCGTGAAGCGTGTGAAGCCGCGGCCGTCGAGGCGCAGGACCGGCCAGACGCCCGGCAGCAGGCGCAAGGAGTGGAAGTATTCCAGCGAGCGCATGCGGCTCTCAAATTCGCTCTGCTTCATGGCGAGTCCAGGATCTTCCTTTGCATCAGCTGAAATACTGCCGATCACGTTCCTCGTAGCCCGCGTAGTTCAGCAGCTCGTAGAGTTCCTGCCTCGTCAACATTCGGGAGAGATAATCGCGCTGATGGCCGTGTTGCTGGATCGCGGCGAGCGCCTCCTGCGCCGCCTTCAAGGCGGCGCGCAGCGCCGTTACCGGATAGATCACCAGCCGATACCCCAGCGCCGCGAGCGCCGCGAAGTCCAGGTTCGGGCTGCGGCCGAACTCCGTCATGTTCGCCAGCAGCGGCGCCTCGACGGCACGGGCGAACGCGGCGAACTCCTCGGCGGTCTCCAGCGCCTCCGGGAAAATGGCGTCGGCGCCCGCGTCCAGGTAGAGACGCGCACGCCGGACGGCATCGTCAAAGTTCGTCACGCCGCGCGCGTCCGTACGAGCGATGATCACGAAATCCGGATCGCGCCGGGCGGCGACGGCGGCGCGCACCTTCGCCGCCATGACCTCCGCCTCCACCAGCACCTTGCCCGATAGATGGCCGCAGCGCTTGGGTAATTGCTGGTCTTCGAGGTGGATGCCGGCGACCCCGGCGCTCTCGAAAAGCCGCACCGTACGCTCGACATTGAGCGCCTCGCCGAAGCCGGTGTCGGCGTCGCACACTAACGGGAGAGGGGTCGCCTGAGTAATGAAGCGAGCCGCGTCAACGAACTCCGTCAGGGTCAGCAGACCGACGTCCGGCAGCGCCGCAGCCGCAGACAGGGCTGCTCCGGAGAGGTAGACAGCCTGAAAACCTTGGCGCTCGGCCAGGCGTGCCACCAGGGCGCTCCAGACACCCGGGACCGCGATGGGTTCCTTTTGCCAGGCTTGACGCAGGCGCCGGCCAGGCGAATCCCCGGATCCTTGTTCGCTGATCATGAATCCCCGCAGAGTGGTTGATGCCCCTCACCTGTCCAGCAATCCGACAGGCAGACAGGTGGCAGGGGACGCAGTTCCGCGGTTGTTTTATCAGATGGCAGTGGACGTGTCAGCGGCACGGGTTCGAGCCCGCGCCGACATCAACGTGCTTTGCGGAACGACGCCTGCAACTCGCGGGTGCGGCGACTGTGCGGTTCCAGGTTCTCCAGGCGTCGGAGAGCCGAAGCAGCCTTGTCAAGTTGCCGCTGCCGCAGCAGGGCGCGGATGTGGTGCGCCAGGAACTGCGGATTGTCACCCTGAGCTGCGACCA
>DASPXY010000875.1:0-7037 GCA_035637055.1 Gemmataceae bacterium
GCGGTCAGCACCGCCACCGTCACCACCGAGACGTACTTGGCGAACAGGAGAGCGAGGCGCGGCACCGGGGCAGCGACCAGGATCTCCAGCGTGCCGCGCTCACGCTCACCTGCCGTCAGGTCAATTGCCGGATAAACCGCCCCTGTAATGGTCATCAAAATGAGGATCAGCGGCACCAGCGCCGAGCGCGACAAGCCCGCTTCCTGGCGCGCTTCCTGGATCGAGGTGTGGGACAGACGGAGAGGAGCGGTACGGCGCCCCCAACCTTCTGTGGCCAGCTGCCATTGCAGCCAGAAGACGTTCAGCGCGGCCGTGTGGCGCTCAACATAGGCCAGTGCCTCCTGTCCCTGCGGCGACCGCTCCACGTACAGGAGTTCCCAGTCCGCCAGGAGAAATGGGCTTGGCCCGCTGTCCGGCTTGCCGGGGCGGATCGCGATGCCAAGATGGATTCCCCCGGAGCGGACCTCTTTCTCCAGGTCACGGCGCGTCGGGGCCACGAAGATCTCCGGGGGCGGCTCGCGAGTTTGCTCGGCACTCTCGCGATACTGCAGTTGCACGCTCAGCGCCTGGCCCTCTGCCTCACTGAGAGAGTGGGCCACTGCCCCGAGGGGAGCATGGCCGAGAGTCGTGGCCGTGGCAGCGAGCATCCTGGCCGCGACGGTAACCGGGTTGAAGACCGCGATCTTGTATCTCGCCTTCTCAGGCGGCCGCAACCCTGCGAGGGCGAACTGCTGGAACGCCATGCTCAGCAGCGGATAGAGCAACAGCGGCATCAGGATGAGGGTAATGATGGTCCGCCGGTCGCGCAGGATCTCATTCAGTTCCTTGCGAACCAAGCGGCCGAGGCGCCCCAGGCGAGCGCTGACAGGCTGAGCGGGTGACAGGGTGACCGGGTGACCAGGTGCCGGCTCAGTCGTCGGGGTTTGCTGGCGGTCCTGTTCGTTCATAGTGTCTCCCTTGCCAGTCCCCTTGTCATCTTGTCACCCTGTCACCCTGTCAGCTTCCGGGGCCAGCGTGCGGCCGATGTGCGACAGTTTGAGGAACATGTCGGTGAGTGTGGTACAGCCGGTGCTGGCGCGTAGTTCGTCCAGCGTCCCTTCGCAGACCAGTTGGCCCTTGTGCAACAGGCCGAATCGACTACATAAACGCTCCGCTTCGTCGAGATGGTGGGTGGTGAGGATAACCGCCTTGCCCTCGCCGCGCAGGTGGTCCAGGTATTCGTTGACGACCTGGCGGCCAAGCACGTCGAGGCCCAGCGTCGGCTCGTCGAGGAGCATGACAGGCGGCCGATGGATCAGGGCGCGGGCCAGGTTGACGCGCTGCCGCTGGCCGGTGCTGAGGGTCGCGCAGCGCTGGTTGAGGAATTCCGTAAGGGCGAGTAGTTGAGCCAGTCGCGTCAGCTCGGCGCGGGCGTCGGCGAGGGGGACGGCGTACAGGTCGGCGAAGAACAGCAGCATCTCGCGCACGGTCAGGCCCTGGTAGAGGCCGGCGCTGGCCGAGACGAGGCCGACGCGGCGTTTGACCTCATCGGGCGCTTCGCTGGAGCCGTAGCCGGCGATGGACGCCTGACCGCTGGTCGGCCGCAGCAGGCCCAGGAGCATGCGCAGGGTGGTAGTCTTGCCGGCGCCGTTGGGCCCGAGGAGGCCGTAGACCTCGCCGGCGCTGACGCGAAAGGACAGATCATTGACGGCGACCAGCTCACCGCCGCCGGGGAGCGGGAAGCATTTGGTGAGCCCGTGGACCTCGATCATGGAGCGGCGTTCCCTGGATAGGTAGCTGGCCGTCGGGCGCGTGCGCGACCGCGTTAGCATCCTACGAGCGCGGGCGCGTGAGGGGAAGACGTCGCAGCGACCTGTTTTCCCGCTTGCGGGTTAGGAGTGTGGAGTGTGCTAACACCCAAGCGGGAAAACCGCATGGACCGCTGCGATCATGGCATCGGCGATCTGTTCCAGCGAGGCGTCCGAGGTGCAGAACGGCGGCATCGCGTAGAGCACGTTGCCCAGCGGCCGCAACAGGACGCCGCGCTCCAGACAGGTAGCGCGCAACTGCGAGCCGATGTCTGCGAGATAGCCGCCGGGTACGTCCAACTCGACGGCGGCGATGGTGCCGCGCACGCGCACCTCGCGCACCCGTGGCTGTTCGCGGAGCGGTGCGAGCGACGTGTTCCAGAACGCCTCCATTCGCGCGAGCGCCGGGTGGACGCCGTCCGCGAGTTCCCGCCAGTTCGCCAGGGCAACCGCGCAGGCCAGCGGGTGGGCGGTGAATGAGTGCCCGTGGAAGAACGTGCGGCTGCGGTCGTCAGTCAGCCACAGCGCGGCAACGTGCGGGGCGACCAGCGTGGCCGCGAGCGGCAGCACGCCACCAGCGAGCGTTTTCGCGGCACAGATCAGGTCCGGAGCAACACCCGCCGCCTGATGCGCCCAGAGCGTCCCAGTGCGGCCACCGCCCGTCATCACTTCATCGGCGATCACCAATACTTCATGCCAATGCGCAACGGCAACGAGTTGCCGCAACTCCTCAGGGCTGTGCATCCGCATCCCGCCGGCTCCCTGCACGAGCGGCTCGACGATCACCGCGGCGACCTCACCCTTGCGCCGTGTCAGGACTTCGTCGAGGCGCTCCGCCGACAACGGTACGATTTCGGTCTGAAACAGCAGCGGCTCAAAGCGGCCGAAGAACACCGGATCACGGCTGACGGCCATCGCGCCGAAGGTGTCGCCGTGGTAGCCATGCTCAAAGCCGACAAAACAGGTCCGCTTTGGTTCCTCCTTGAGGCACCAGTATTGATAGGCCATTTTCAAAGCCACCTCCACCGCCGTGCTGCCGTTGTCGGAGTAGAAGACGCGACCTCCCTCCAGACGCGCCGACCATAGCAGGATTTCGGCGAGTGCGATGGCGGCCGGGTGAGTCACCCCGGCGAAGTGGACGTGATCGAAGGTTTGCATCTCCTCGGCGAGAGCGGCCATCAGCGGTGGATGGCGGTGGCCGTGCAGGATCGTCCACCACGAGGAAATCCCGTCGATGACTCTGAAGACTTCGCCCCCCTCCTGCAGAGACAGGAACTCGTCATAGGCACCCCTGCAGACAAGCGGGGGTTCCGGGGCGAGCAAGGGCGTGTAGGGGTGCCAGACGCTCACAGCGTCGCGCCTTCGCAGATCCGCGTCGGACAGTTCCCGATCATCCCGCACGGTCAGTAAGCTCAGATCCAATCCCTGAGCGGCGGTTGCCACCCCAGCGACATCCCAGACCACGGGAGGCTGGATCTGATCAACCCAGACGGACCGTTGGCGAAAGTGGAGTTGCTCGGCGGCATAGGCATCGGGTGGCCCGACCAGGACGACGGCGCGCGGTTGAATGCCTTGCCCCACCAGGGCTTGCAGGGACTGAAGGGTTCGCCCGATGGCACCCAGCGTTGATGGGCAAACCAGGACGCACGGAATCGCCAGGATGTGAATGAGGGCGATTTGCAATTCCTCCTCGTTAAGAGGAGAAAACGGACTGCCAAAGGTTTCTATCAAGAGCGAGCAGTCGGGCCGCGTCGGCTGCGGTCTGGCTGCGGCGAGTTCGCGCGCGAAGGGAATGGTGGCCCCTTCCTGAAGTGCGGCCAGGGGCGGGGCGACCGGGGCGCGGAAGCGAGCTACCGGCGGGTGGACGACGGCAGCCGGCACCAGTTGGCGCACCCGCTCGCTGTCGGATTCACCTGTCTCGATCGGCTTCCAGTATTCGTAACGGTCGGCGAAGCGGGCGAGCCACAGCAAGGCGAATGTCGTCTTGCCGGCGTCGGTGTCGGTGCCAAGGATCAACAGGTCGGTCATGTCAGCGCCTCCGCGACGGCCGCCGCCACGGCCTGCAACGTGTCGCGGTCGTGGTCGGCGTGGATCGAGATGCGCAAGCGGGCGGCCCCTTCGGGAACGGTCGGGGGCCGGATGGCGCGGATGTCCCAGCCCGCTGCGCGCAGCCGTCGCGCCGCCTCGATAGTGCGCCCATCCTCGCCGAGAACCACCGGCACGATGTAATGCTCACCAAGGGCCGGAATGCCTCGCTCCCTCAGCGCACCGCGGAAAACACTGGCCGCCTGATGCAAGAGCGAGCGCCTGCTCTGATCGGCGGAAACGCGCGCCAGCGCCTCCAACCACCATCCCCCGACGATCGGCGGCAAGGCCGTCGTGAACACGAAATGACGGCAGCGATTGACCAGCAATTCCCTGAGTTGCCCCGAACCGCAGACGTAGGCCCCGGCGACGCCGAGCGCCTTGCCGCCGGTGTGGACCGTCGCCAGCACGCGCTCACGCAGGCCGAGGGCGTCCACCAGTCCCGATCCTGTCGCCCCGAAACAGCCGGTCGCGTGCGCCTCATCGACGATCAGGTGCGCGCCGTAGCGCTCGGCCAGCCGTACCAGATCCTCCAGTGGGGCAACGTCGCCTTCCATGCCGAACAGCGATTCGGTGACGAGGAACAACTCGCGGCCCGATCGCTTCCGCTGCGCAACGTCGCGCAGCCCGTCTTCCAGATGATTGAGATCGCAATGACGGTAAATGTGACGCTCGCACCGGCTCAGGCGCAGCCCATCAATAATCGAGGCGTGGTTGAGCTGATCAGACGCGACCCAGTCGTGCGGCTCGATGACGGTCGCCAGCAGGCCCTCATTAGCGACATAACCGCTCGTGAACATCAACGATGCCTCGGCGCCGTGCCAGCGGGCCAGCGCCGTCTCGACCTCGTCCCAGATCGGATGCTGGCCGCGCAGTAGTCGCGACGCCAGGCCGCTCTGACCCGACGCATCAGGGAGGGGATGGTTGCCGTCCCGGGAAGGGCGCACTCCGGACGCAGTTTGGGATGAGAGGGGGTGTCGGCGTGGAATGAGATGAAACGAATCCCCGCCTCCCTCTTCCTGTATTCTCTCAGAGCGCCCCATCCCCCACAAGCCCAGCGTGAGGATGGTCCCATCGCCAGCGTCCCGGGCTTGTTGGGCAAGGCGACCGGAGCCGTAGCCGAGATAATCATTCGAGGAGAAATCGACGCCGGACGGAGCCGTCAACTCGCGGTGACGGCCAAGCGTCCGCAACTCGCCGAGCACGGCGGACCAGCGCTCGGAAAGGCTCATGGCTGACTCATCGTCGGAACGGGTAGGCCCATCGCACGGAACAGATCGGCGTCTTCGCCGGCACCTGGGTTGGGCGCCGTCAGCAGTTTTTCGCCAAAAAAGATCGAGTTCGCACCCGCCAGGAAGCACAGCACTTGCAGTTCGCGGCTCATCCGGTCGCGGCCGGCGCTGAGACGAACGCGAGCGCGGGGGAACGTAATCCGTGTGGTGGCGACCAGGCGCACCAGCTGGAGCGAGTCCACCGGCGGAGCGTCGGCCAGCGGCGTGCCGGCGATCGGCACCAGGCAGTTGATCGGGATACTCTCCGGCGGTGGTTCCAGGGCCGACAGTTCCGCCAGCAAGGCGAGCCGATCCTCCTCGGTCTCGCCCATTCCCAGGATGCCGCCGCAACAAACGGCGATGCCGGCCCGCTGCACGGATCGCAACGTGTCGAGGCGATCGTCGTAGGTGCGCGTGGTGATGACGTTGGCGTAGTGGCGGCGCGAAGTGTCGAGGTTGTGATTGTAAGCGGTCAGGCCGGCATCGTGCAAACGCCGGGCCTGCTCGTCGGTCAGCATGCCGAGCGTGACACACGCCTCCATGCCCAGACCGCGCACCGCACGCACCATCTCGAGCACCTGGTCGAAGGCGGGGCCGTCGCGCGGGCCACGCCAGGCGGCCCCCATGCAGAAGCGCGTCGCCCCCAACGCGCGCGCGCGGGCCGCCTTCTCGCGCACCTCCTCGACGCTCATGAGCGGCGTGGACTTGACCCCTGTCTGATAGCGAGCGCTCTGGGCGCAGTAGCCACAGTCCTCGGGACAACCGCCGGTCTTGATGCTGAGCAAGGCACAGCGCTGGATGTCGCTGGTGTCGTGATGGGCACGGTGGACCGCGGCGGCGCGGAAGATCAGTTCGGGGAGGGGCAGGTCGTAGACGGCCTTCAGTTCCTCGACGGTTCTCATGCCGTCGATATAGCGATTCGCAAGGCAGCGAACAGAGAACCGTGGACCGTCGCGTGAGCTATAGTTGCCCTGGTGGGCCGACCACCTGACCACGATTCTCACACTGAGGTTCTCCCCATGATGGAGCGCGACTCCGCTTCGTCCCCGTACGCGCGCTGTGTCGAATTGCTGTTCAGCCGGATGGATGAACCGGCGAGCCCGCTGCCGGCCGCAGGCCGTGCCCCTGTCCGCCCCGGCGGCACACTGCCGCAAGACTGGCCCTCGAAGCCTCCGCCCCTGGAAACCCCTGAAGATCTCCGTGCGGCCTATGAGTGGTTCTGCGGCGAACGGCAGCAACTGGAGGAGTACACGCGCAGCCAACTCGCCTTCATCCAGCAGGAGCACTTCAACGTGCTGGGCCGCCACTACCAAATTGAGGCGGAGATCGGCCGGCGCACGCAAGAGATCAATCGCGAGATGCAATTCCTCGCCACCCACGTCGAGGCCCTGCGCGAGCGTTCCCGTGGGCTCGCCGAGTGGGAGGAGGCGCTAACGGCGCAAACAGAGAGGTTCGCCGGGCTGGAGGAGGGGCGCGTCACCCAGACCGACGAGGAACGCGCGGCGGCGCTGGCTGCCCTGCGCGCCGAGATAGCGAATCGGCGCCTGTCCGAGGCGGCGGCCCGTGCGAAACTTGAGGCGACGCAGGCGTTGCTCCGCGAACGGCAGGCGGTCTGGGAGAAGAAGCAAGCGGAGGTACTGGCGCGGCAACGGCAGCTGGAGCGGCGTTGCCTCGAACTGGAACGGGCGGAAGAGGCCCTCAAGCGGCGGATCGCCGAACTCGACGAGGTCGAGGAGCGCCTCCTCCGCGATGCGGACGATCCCCCGTCGGGCGAATGGACGAACGCTCGACCGCAAGCCGTCTGCCGAACCGACGCGGAGTGAGACCTGTCGCGGCTTGCTCTGTCGAAAACCCCTCCCCCCAACCCCCTCCCCGCAACGGAGAGGGGGAGAAG
>DASPXY010000876.1:0-7082 GCA_035637055.1 Gemmataceae bacterium
AAGGGGACCAGGGGGAGGTCGCCGCGAGCGACCACGAGGGGCACTTTGGGAAGCCGATCGGGGGCCCGCAGCACGCGGTGGTCGGTCACCGCCAGATGGCTGGCGGTCGAACTGGGCTGGCGCGGCATGTGGCAGGCGAGACAATTATCGCGGGCATCCTTGGCGAGCCGCGCGGCTTGCGGCAGGGAACAATCCGGCGCCGGGACACCTGCCCCCTTCGCCGGTGGCTGCGGAGGCACGGCATGACAGTTGCGACAACGCTGCTGGTAAAAGGCGACTTTCTCCTCCGGCGTCGGCAACTTGTGGGGATCGTGGCAGGAAATACAGCCGAACTTGCCGCCGCTTTTCTGGAAACAGGCGCTCTGGTGCATTTGCTCGACGTGGCCGACGATGCGCTTGGCGTCCACGGCTTCCGTCGGCCGCACAAAAACGGACACGTATTCATGCAGCGGCAGGCCCGGGCGATACTCCTCCTGGGCGCGGCCGCGGCGCGGGATGATTGCCTCCCCTTGCAAATGGCACTGCTCGCAGACGGCCTCGCGCAAGCTGGCCACCAGCTTGCGCGGGTTGACGATGGTGAAATCCTCGCCCTCCGGTTCAACGCCCTTGCGGCGGCTGGCGACGTGCAGTTCGCCCGGGCCGTGACAGCGCTCGCAACCGATGGCGAGTTGCCCGAACGGCGGTTCCTGGTAGCGATTGATGGTGTGGGCGACGGGGCGTGCCTCCTGAGAATGGCAGTACAGGCAGCGACTCTCGATACGCCGGTGGAAGTGCTCCAGGTTGTTCTCATAACCGGGCGAGAGGTGCCAGGCCGATTTCTCCGTAAACCAGGTGATCGGCGACTCGAACAGGAACCCGTCGCGCTGGAGCAAAAAGGTGCGGGCCTGGGAGCCGGAACCGATCGCATAGGCGATGTCCGTCTGCAATTCGGCGACGACGTTGCCCTTGGCGTCCTGGCACCATTCCCGATGGATCAGCTTGGGGCCTTGGCGAATGACCTGGAAGTGGAACCGGCCCGCCTGAAAGGGATTGCCGGCTTTGGCGTCATACTGTTCCAGGGGCGGCGCGTCTGCGGCGTGGAACAGGCTGCGGCCCATGGGGTGCTGGCGATAGGTTTTGCTCTGGTCGAGATGACAGCCGGCACAACCCTGATCGCCGACGTAGGCCACGCCCGGCCTGGTGTTGAGGAAAGGCGAGGTGGTCAGCGGCGGCAGCGGCGCCGACACCGCCGGTGGCGGATCGGAGCGCGGCCAGAACCACCACGCCGCGGCCAGGCCGAGGGCCACCACGAGGCCGGCCGCCAGCCAGCGGTTCCTGTTGCGAGGGACTGGGGTAGATGACTTCGCCGTCATGTGCGATCTCATGTCTCCGCAGGGATGAGTATCAACTGGTCCTTGCGCACCTCGATGTAGATCGGCTTCGGCTTGCTGCGGAACCGGACACGGTAAATCTGCGCTGCACCTTGCCCCAGCGGGCCGCGAAGCTCGACGATCCGCCCAGGCTGGTCACGGCGAACACGAACTGCGAGGTTCCCGTTCGAGTCCACAGGGCGCCGGGGCCTCACTGGCCATTGGCCAGCCACTGTTTGCGGAGTTGGGCCAGCAGGCTGTCCAGCTGCTGCTCGGACTGCGCTCGCAGCTCATGTTCCGGAGTCACTGGCTGCTTCAGCATCTCCTGACACATCTGGATCTTCCCCACCAGTGTCCCTTTGAGGATGCCCTTCTCTTCAATCTCTTGAAGAAACACAGAGTCTTTCACGTCAAACTCCTTCAAAGCAGCGGCCCAGATGGGCTTGCGGCCAGCCAGTTCCGCGAACACGAGGGCGAGAACAACATAGTCGGCACGCAGGTGGGGCTCTTCCTGTAGCAATGCGACCTCCTGCCAGCGCTGCAGCACGCACGGGTCATCCCCACCCATCATTAGAGGCACCCAGACCAGGATGCACAAGGCGACTTGACGCGGCAATCCGTTCCTGACAGCTTTCCTGTCTCGTTTTCCTTCGTCCCTGTGCTGCCTTTCAGAACGAGCGCCGAGGCGATACAATGGATGCGGTTCGGGAGTGACAGCAAGAGCGGGGGTGGGATGGCCGCGCAGGACGACCTCGGGAGTCGGGGCGAGTACCTCTTCAGCGTCCGAATCATGAACTTTTGCGGCCGGCCCCTCCCCTACTTTCGTCCGCGGTTCCTGGGCGAGAAGGCGCGAACCCTGGACTTCCTGGTCGAATTGGTGGGAACGGGAGAGCGCACGCTCTTCTTCTTCGCCCAGGTGAAGACAACGCGGAAGGGGTACACGAAGAAGGAGCGGCGACTCAAGGTCGAGATGTCCGGGGCGGACGTTCGACGAGCCTGCCTGGTTCCCGCCCCGACTTACCTGATCGGCATTGAGGAGCGCGAGGAGGCGGCGTACCTTGTGCCGCTCCTGGAGGGGATGACGGACGACATTGCCAGTATCCCGACGACTTACCCGCTGGACTGCACCAACCTGCCGCGGTTGTACGCGGAGGTGGAGCAGTTCTGGTCGTGCCGCGACATGAGGCACCTGACATCGGTTTTTTCCTTCGCGAAGGGTGAGACATGAGCGAGGAGACGCAGGAGTGGTTCGTCGCGGAGCGGACGCGGGCCCTGGCCCTGGTCCACCTCACACGCCGCGCTGACCTCGTCGTCCGGAACGCCGCCGAGGGCATCGGGCTCCAGTTCACCGTCTTTATCACCCGGGAGAAGGACCCGCAGTCGGTCCGGCAGTTTGGCGTGTTCCTGCGGGGCACGAAAAGTGCCGTGACAGAGGCCCAGTTGGATAAGATGCTGCGCCCGGCGATGAAGTCCTTCCTCCGCAGCGGGCAATTCCCCTACCCGGTCTGCCTTTTCCACTTCAGCATGGACGATGACCAGGGCTATTCCACCTGGGTAGCGGAGCCAGCCGTCACCGAGGCCGGGCCACGACTGCTGATGCACGAAGTTCCCCACTGCCGGAAACTCGACACGGCGGCACTCGACGAGATCGTGGCGCAGGTGGACCGCTGGTACGACGCCTTCTTCAGCCAGATTGCCGTCCGAGCTTCTTGAGCAGGCCACCCCAAAGGGCAGCCACAAACCCCTTTACGGCCTTGTCCCCTTTACGGCCCAGAGCCAGAGCCGAGCCCCGACGAGGTGGGGGTCGCTAACTCCCCGTGGTGGCAGGCGGAGCGGGAGGGTTGAAGATGCTGTCGACGTAAGTCTCAATGGCTACCAAGTTTATATTAATGAGAATATCTTGGACCGTAGTCCCCGGAAAGGCGCGCTGGAATTGGTTCAGCGTTCCGTAGCGTGCGATCTCGGAAGCAACCTTCAGGTCGTTGTACTCCACGAAAATCACCCGGTGCTGGTTGGCCACGAAGCGCAGCCGCTTGCTGTGAGCACCGGGTGGAGCTGGGTGGGAGTTCACCCGAGCGGCCAGGCGATCTACGAGGTGCAGGGCGGCGTAGAATGCGACAATGGCCGCCCAGCATCCGTCCAGAGTTGACAGTGGGGTGCCGTTATTCCCCGTGTCCAGGAGGTTCCTGTTCGCCTCGTACTTGGCGCGGTGTTCCGCTGAATTAGGCATGCTGAATCTCGATCCGCAACGCCTTTCTCGGATCGAAAAACGCCTCCAACTCCTCGTTGGAAGATGCCGGCAGGAGGATGGCCGAATCGAGGAGTCCCCGCTCGATGTAGTGCGCAGCGAACTCTGCCAACTTGCGGCTCAGGTCGAAGTTGTACGCTTCAGCCTTGGTCATGAGATAGAGGCTGATGGAGCCACCGTCGCGCGCGAAGAACACCTCGAAGTCCTGGCCGTCGTGTTCCTCCATAAACTCGGCGACCTGCTCGCACATTTTCAGGAACAGTTTGATGTGTGGGTGAAGGCGACGCGGGCGGGGATTTTCGCTCGCGGTCCGCTTGAATCCGAGGGTAATCATTTATTTCCTCCCCCTTGCTCTTAGTTTGTAGGGGGCTCCGAGCCGGCACATAAAAAAACCGGGCCTCCGAAGAAGCCCGGCATTCACGTGTGCCGGAGCACGTCGTGGCTTTAGACATATTTAAGTATATCGGCAGGAACGGTTTATTTCAATGCCCAAGTAGCGAAAAAGGCTTATAGTCCCCCTGTAAATTATCTTATAGCCCCCCTCTGTAAGCGACGTTGTACTCCCCCTGCAAGAAATGCAGCCGTGAAAGTATATCCCGTCACATAGATGCAAAGAGTGAAGTGAATGTCAGTAGGAAACACAAACAGGAACTTCAGCAGAAAACCGGCGAACTTGGCTTGCCCACCTCGGCCACGGCGGCTATCATATTGACTGTGGAGGCGAGCAGCGTGCCGGCGCACGTCGTGGCTTTAGACACCAACGGGACGGTTCTGCCGTCTGGGGTTCGACTCCCCCGCCTCCGCGTTTTTCTCCTCCTCGGGGGAGGCCGAACATGCCACGCATTCAAGAGCCGGCACCTCGGGTGCCGCGAGTTGTCTCGTCACGCTGGACCCCAGCCCTCACCGAAAAGGGGTGGACGCCGGTTTCCGATTATTTCCTCGACAATTATACACGACTCACGCCTGCGCTCACTAACAATGAGGCGCTGCTGGTCATCCATCTCATGCGCCACAAGTGGGATAATGCCCCGCCGTTCCCCGGCTTCAAGACACTGGCCCGGCGCATGGGCATGACCGACACCTCAGTCCGTAACCACGCTCGCTCGCTGGAGCGCAAGGGTTATCTCAAGCGCACCAAGCGCGTCGGCACCACCAATCTCTTCGACCTTACGCTGCTGTTCCAGGCCCTGGAGAAATTGCAGGCGTATCAGGAAGGTGAACGTGATGCCCGGGCCAAGGCACAGCGGCGGCGCGAACGGAAGACCGCGGCGGCGGCCGAAGCGTAGACACGCGATAAGGGGACGCATCCTGGGACGAAAAAGGGGGACGAAAAAGGGGACAGGCACGAATGGCATTAAGATAAGGCTTACGGGGGCCTTTCCGGCCCCGCGAGAACCCCGAATTCCCTGGATTTTTCGGCCACTGCTCAGGGCGGAACTCCTTATCTGAACGCCATTCGGGACAGGCACCTTTTTCTCTCCGAGAGAGAGAAAAAGGTGCCTGTCCCCTTTCAGCGCTGAAGCTCGGCAGGATCCCGACACGGGGAAGATCGACATTGTCGGCCTTTTGATGTCATTGAGGTGAAGCGGCCTGAGACACACTTCACCGCCCAGGCGTTCCTGTTCTTTGCCCTCGTCGGGATTCACGGACAGGCTGACCTGGCCCTTCGCTACGTCGATCTCGCCGACCTGTCTGTCCTCGTGGACCGTCCGCTCAGCGTGCCGCACGACAACCCGCTGGTGTCCAAAGTCGTGTGTCTCAAGGCCCCAGCGATGCCGGTTCCCCATCCTGGCGTTTACGTCTGGGAAGTGTGGTGGCAGAATGAAATCATCGGCTCGTCGCGCATCACTGCCGTGGTGTCGTGATCGGCACAGACTGAACGGGAGGTGAGGAAGTGACTCAGGGCAAGACCACACACACCGGCCCTGTGACGTCGATCCCCGCAGGCGGCTGGACCGAGTACAAGGGCGAGGTCTACCGCTGCCGCGTGTACCTGGCGGCGCACGCCTCCGGTGGCTTTGTGGCCACGGCCGCGGGTTTGCCCGGTGTCAGCGGGACAGGCGCCACGGAGGCGGAAGCCCTCACGGCGGTCACGAACGCCTTGCGGGCTCGCGGACAGCGGCCCTCCCCAGAATCCCAGGATGAAGAGCCGCCCGCAGGTACGGTGACCCGTTGGGTGATTGTCCATCCCTGATGCACAGCCCTGCCACTCCAGTCTGAGCCGTACTCAAGGACGGTTGGTGACGTCACGCCCCAGAGGGAGAAAAGACGACATTCACTTCTTTTACTCTCAACAAGAGCGTAAAAGTAGTAAATGTCGTCTTTTTGGCTCATGGCCCTTTCCCGACCCGGTCCGTCACTTCCCCCTGCGCCGGCCAGGCGGCTCGAACGCTCCCGCGCGCTGTTCCTGCAGCAGCCGCAGCGCCTCTCGCTGATTGTTCTCCAACACCGCCACCGGAGCATTCTGCCAGCGCTCCTCCTGCCCCGGCAGCCAGTAGCGGAAGGCATCGTTGCGGCGGCCCGTGCCCGCGCGCAGCACCAGCCCCCGCGTCAGCGCCTGCTCCAGCCAGCGCCACAATGTTTCCGACCGCGGCCGCTCAAAGTCCGCCGGCCAGGCGTCCAGGATCTCCTGCCGCGTCAACTTGTGGGTGGCGTCGAGCAATACCCCCTCCAGCACCTGCCAGGACTGCACGAACTCCTGCTGCGGCCCGTCGCCCACGACGCGGTAATCCGTGCCGTCGGCGTTCAACTCGACGACTAGCTGCCGCGGCGTCTCGTCCAGGCGCGACCAGGCCCGGAGCACGCGGCGACGGTCGGCCTCGGCGGCGTGCGCGAACCAGTGCATCTCGAGCACAACGTCAACAAAGCCAGTCAAGGCGCCACTGCCGCGTGCCCCCTGGCCGTCGCCCGCGGCGTGCTTGCGCGGATGGTGCAGCAGCAGCACGGCCAGGCCCTGCTCCGTGAGGCGCTGCAGCGGCAGCAGGGCGCGCAGCACCTCGGCCGCAGTGTTCTCGCTCGGCCCCGGCAGGAACGTGGCCAGCGCGTCGATCACTACCAGATCGACACCATGCCGGCGGTGGATCTCGGCGAGGTGGTCGAGCAGGTCGAGCCACTGCGCCTCCTCCGGCTTGCCCAGGAAGGGCCGCGCGATCAGAGCGACGTGGTCGCCCAGGCCCAGGCGGCGGCTGCGTTCGGCCCAGAGCGTGTGACTTTCCTCGGAGACGACAACGACCTTCCCCGGCGTCACTGGCAGGCCCGCCAGCAGGCCGCCGCGCCCCAGGCGCTGGAGCAGGACCGTCAGCAGCGTGGTCTTGCCCATCTTCCACTGACTGGTCAGCAGCGTGACGTTACCGCGGGCCAGGTAGCCACGCCACAGCCAGGCGGTGTCACGCCCTGGAGCGGCGGCCAACTCATCCAGCCAGACGGTGCCGTAGGGCCGGGGCGGTGTTTGCATGGAACCCTCGGATGTGATGCGCAGGGAATCA
>DASPXY010000877.1:0-14566 GCA_035637055.1 Gemmataceae bacterium
GCCACGACGTTGCGCACGGCCTCGTCGATGGCTGCGGCCGCCATCCAGTACGGGTCGAGGTCGCCGTAGCGTGGGTTGATGCCGCAGCCAATCGCCAGGCCCGCCCACGAACCGAGGACCGGCGTTACCACGGCGGCGTCGCCGGGGCCATCGTCCTGGACACCCACCAGCGGCTTGATGACCGTGCCGCCCTGGACTTCATGGTCGTACTGGCGGATGATCCATTCCTTGCTGCAGACGTTGTACGAGGCGAGGATCTTGAGGAGCGTCTGCGTAAAATCTTCCTGGCGAGCGGGGGGCGTCAGCCCCCTGATGCTACCTGGCATCAGGGGGCTGACGCCCCCCGCTCGCCGATCCGTCCATGTCGCCTGCCGCACCACCGGCGGCCGGCCGTTGTGCAAAAAGTCCATCGCCAGGTCAGCCACTTGCTCGCCGCGATAGTTCAGCCGCAACCGCCCCGTCGCCTCGAACTCGCCGAGGACGGTCGCCTCCACATCCTCGCTATCGCACAGCGCCTTCAGCGCCTCCCAGTGCTCCGGCACGACGGCCAGCACCATCCGCTCCTGAGCCTCCGAGATCCAGATTTCCGTGTACGACAACCCTTCGTACTTGAGCGGCGCCCGCTCCAGATGCACGACGGCGCCGAGCTTCTCGCCCATTTCGCCGATTGCGGAGCTGAAACCGCCGGCGCCGCAGTCGGTGATGGCGTGGTACAGGCCGCGGTCGCGCGCCTGCAGCAGCACGTCGAGCATTTTCTTCTCGGTGATCGCGTTGCCGATCTGCACCGCCCCGCCGCTGACCTTCTCCGACTCAGAGGTCAGTTTGATCGACGAGAACGTAGCCCCGTGAATGCCGTCGCGTCCGGTGCGGCCGCCGACCGCGACAATCAGATCTCCGGCGCGGGCCTCCTTGCGGGCGCGATCGACCGGGATCAGCCCGACCGTGCCGCAGTAGACCAGCGGATTGCCGAGATAACGCGGGTCGAACAGGACTGCGCCATTGACGGTCGGAATGCCCATGCGATTGCCGTAGTCGCGCACGCCCGCCACGACGCCTTTCATCACCTTGCGCGGGTGCAAAATCCCGGCCGGCAAGGACTCCGGCGGCGTGTCCGGCGGGGCGAAACAGAAAACGTCCGTATTGCAGATCGGCTTTGCGCCCAATCCCGTGCCGAGCGGGTCGCGAATGACGCCGCCCAGGCCGGTGTTGGCGCCGCCGTAGGGCTCGATCGCCGAGGGATGGTTGTGCGTCTCGACCTTGAAGCAGACGTGGTACCTGTCGTCGAAGCACACCACGCCGGCGTTGTCCTCGAAGACGCTGACGCACCAGTCGTCCGCCCCGAGGCGCCGGCGAATCTCCTGCGTGGCGCCGAAGATCGTTTCCTTGAGGAGATTGTCGATCCGTTTTCCGTTAAAATCGATCTTGCCTTTGAGCGTCTTGTGCGAGCAGTGCTCCGACCAGGTCTGGGCCAGCGTCTCCAGTTCCACGTCGGTCGGGTCGCGGCCGAGGGTGCGGAAATGCGCCTGGATGGTCCGCAGCTCCGCCAGGTTGAGCGACAACTGACCCTCGCGGCTGACGCGCTCCAGGCCGCTGTCGTCCAGGTCGCGCAACAGCACGGTGATGAGACGGAAGACGTAGGGTGCGCCGAGTGTCAAGTGATCCAGTTCCAGCGGCCCCTCGATAACCTGCTCGATGGCCTCGTTGGCAAGCACACGCCGGAGGGCGGAGCGCATCGGCTCGGGGACGCCTTCCTCGCCCAACGTGTAACGCCGGAAGGTGCGCACCGAGGCGAGCGGAATGCCGAGCTCGCGGGTGGCATCGAGGACACTCTGGGCCGTCGGGTCCATGACGCCCGGCCGGGGGAACACCGTCCATTCGACGACTCGCGGCGGCCCTTCTCCGAGCGGCACGGGGTTGCACACCGCGCCCTCGACCAGCGGATCCACCAGCAACTCGTTCATCACCCGAGACGCCTGTTCCAGGGTGATATCCCCCTCCAACAGGTAACCGCGCGCGGTGCCCCACAATAGCTCGCCCTCGGGCGGACGCGGGTATCCCAGCAGGTCATACTCGGCTTCCAGTCGGACCCGTTCGGTGTCCTGATCGTCTTGCAGGGGAGAGATTTCAACTTCCCAGAGCATCACGCACCTTCTTGGCTTGAGTCAGGAAATGGTCCAGCGCCGCACAGTCTCCGGCTTCCAGGGCAGCCTGGAACTCAGTCAGGCGAGCGCTGAACAGCCGCAGGGCATCCAACACCGCGGCGCGATTGTGGGCGAAGATGGCAGTCCAAAGGCCGGGATCGCCGGCCGCGATGCGCGTCGTGTCGCGGAACCCGCTGGCGGTCAGGTCGTGCAGTTCCGGCGGCAGGATGCCCGCCATCGCCGAGGCGAGCAGGTGCGGCAAATGGCTGGTCAGCGCCAGCGCCCGGTCGTGGTCCTCGGGGCTCATCACGCACACCCGCGACCCCAACCCGGCCCAAAACGCGGCGACACGCTCCACCGCGGCGCCGTCCGTCTGCGGCGTTGGCGTAACGACCGTCAGCCGACCCTGGAACAGCTGGGCGTCCGCGTGCTCGGGGCCGCGTTTTTCCGAACCGGCCAGCGGGTGACTGCCAACGAAGGCGACGCCCGGAGGCAAGCGCCCCTCGACGCCGCCGACGATTGACGCCTTGGTGCTGCCCGCGTCGGTCAACAGCGTGCCGGCGGCGCACGCGGGGGCCGCGGCCAGCACCTGGGCGGCGATCTGATCCACCGGCGTGCAGAAGACGGCAACATCGGCCTGCCCGACCGCAGTTACCAGGTCGAGCGACCAGTCATCGACGACGCCAAGGCGGCGGGCTCGTTCCAGGCTATCGCGCTGCCGGCCGACGCCGAGGATGCGCCGGACGAGGCCGCGCTGCCGGGCAGCCAGGCCGATCGAGCCGCCGATCAGCCCGACGCCGACGATGGTGAGGGTGTGGATCGTCATGTTCACCGTGGCCATACGCCCAGCGACAGCAACCCGAGCACGACGCCAGCCTGCGCACCCGCGAGGATAAGTCCCCAGGTTGCCAGCACCATGCGGTTGCCGCGGCCGCGGAGAGCCGATACGGCCGCGCCACTGCCGAACAGTGCCACGACCAGGCCGACCAGCCCGAGCAGGACCGCCACGCTCATCCAGGCGCTGGCGTTGGCGTTGTTCCGCGTCAGGACCAACAGCAGGGATGCAACCAGGAGCAGCGCCCAGCCGGTGATGCCGGCGCCGAGGGCGACCATCGCCTGGCGGCGGTGGCTGCGCGCGTCCTCCGGCCTGGCTTCTTTCTCTTCGAGGGCGCGCTCGACGCAGGCCAGGCACAGCGTGCGCTCGCGCCAGCGCGTGCGACAGACAGCGCACAGGAACGTCCCGCAGCGCTGGCACGCCCCCACCGACGGGTTGCGCGGATGGGTGGCGCACTGGCCGCTGGCTCCGTCGGACGGCAACGGCAGCGACGCCTCGCGGCGCTCGTAGAGCGGCTCATGACAGCGGCGGCAGCGTGCCCCAAAGCGCCCCGCCTCGGCGTAAAACACCTCGCCACAATAACGGCACTCGATCATACCGTCTCCCGGTTTCCCTGTTCGTAGTACCGCCTTTAGGCGGTTGAAGCGAAACCGCCTAAAGGCGGTACTACGAACAGGCACTCGATCATACCGTCTCCCGTTTTCCGTGAGTGGACTGCCACTCACCCCAGACCGTCCGGGGGAAAGAAGGTTAGCAGGATCGTCACGACGACGGTCACCGCACCAGTCACCACGCCGGTCACCGCCAGCGAGCGCCCGGTGAAGCGTGCCTTGGTCTCCGTGTCGCGCACGGCCAGCACGCCCAGGGCCAGGGCGATCAACTGCGGCACCAGGGCGAGCAGGGTCAGGTAGGTCGTATCGGAAGTCAAACCCAACGACATCAGCCAGAAGGGCAGCGGCAGGCACAAGAGGCCGACCAGGACCGACGAGAGGGCCTTGCCGGAAAGCTGCGGCGGCCGTTGCAGCAGGCGTGCGCGGAAATTCTTGCACGGTCCGCACAGCGTCTGGCCGCGCAACTCCACCAGGCAATCAGCACAGAAAGCCTCGCCGCAGTCGCTACAGTTCTTCTGCTTCGGCGTCTCTTCGTGGTTGAGGCAGAAGCGGGAGTCGCGCCGGCGTGGCGCGAGGCGCCTGCCTGGCCGCGGCGGCAAGCGCTCCGATTCGCGCTCCGGTTCGCGCCGCCTTGGGGGGACGCGCTCCTCGCCGACGGGCACCGGGTCGAAGCGCGGGGTCGGGGGCAGAGCCGCGGGTGAGGTGGGCTCGGGGAGTTCGACGACGGGCGGCGCCTCGACGGTGCTTTCCCAGGGCACCGTATTGGCCTGGCCGCAGTCGCAAAAGATCATCGTGCCGATGGAACTCGCCGCCCGGCTGTGCCGCTTGCCACACTGTTTGCACGCAAACCAAATCATGAGACGTTATCCGAAAACGAGTACCAAGTACCGAGTACGAAGTACGGAGTACCGAGTACCAAGTCCGAAACACTCACGAGCACGGATCCGGTACTTCGTACTCCGTACTTTGTACTTGGTACTCTTTGCCCTACCGCCTCCCCTGCAAAGCACGAGGCGAGAAAGACGGCCCGGCTGTCAGCGCCGCCGCTACCTGGAGGATAAATTTCTCATCGCTCTCGTACTCCTCCGGCTCCACCTTCAACCGTTCGCGACAGAACTGCGTCACCGCTCGAAATAGGCGTGCCCGTTCGCGCAGCCGCAACTGGTCGCGGCGCAGGCACAGATCCAGGATGGCCTGTTTCTGCTTCCGCTGCAACGGCTCCAACCGCTGCCGCAGCAGGGCGGCGCGCTGCGGGGCGTCCGCGCGGGTTGCGTGGATCACGCGGATCGGCCGCGGCCGGTGATCGACGTAGACAACCAGCGTACCCGCCGCGAGGTCTCCCAGGCGCCGGCTCTCGCGATTGCACGCCGCCGCCAGGAAGCCGACGCCGTAGAGCATCGGCGGCAGGTCCGGCGCCAGCAGCGGCAGGCCGTCCACGACGCGCAACACATTCCGCACTGCCGCCTGCGTGAACGAGACGGCTGTGCCGCGCCACTGAATGACACGAATGCCCAGAACCTGCTTGCCCGGCGTCTGGCCGTGCCATAACCACTCGAACCCGACGAAATAGCCCCACTGCACCACTAACGTCGCCAGCAGGATGAAGGCGACCCCCAGCCCGGTGCGCATCTGCTCCCAGACGCCGCCGACCGCCGCCAGCATCGTCATCAAAATGACGATCAGCCCCAGGTCGAGCAGCCAGGCGAGGAAGCGCGCGCCCAACCCCGCAACGCGGTAGTTGAACGGCACTTTCTCGGAGGTAATGACCTGGTGAAGCACACACGTCCCCTTCCCGCGTGAGGCAGGTTTCCAACCTGCCGAGTTTGACGGCAGGTTGGAAACCTGCCTCACGCCGAACACTGCTTCCCGAGATTATATCACGACACGGCGTCCTGGCCCTTGTGGGCGGTGTGCCGCCGGGGTAGAACGTGCCCACGGTTTCGTCTGTGCCTCAAGGGGAGGGATCATGCAGGGGCTCTACTTCGTGCTCGTGGCGGTTCACCTGGTCGCCATCGTGGTGACGGGCATCTTGTGGGCGATTGTCGATCTCGTTCCGGGCAGTAAACTCCGCCGCAACCTGCGCGACATCCGCGCCGTGCATTTCGGTTCGCTCTACCTCGTACCGATGTTCCTCGGCCTGGCGTATGCCTTCGACCGCCTGCGCGTACCGGCGTGGCATCAGGTGTTTTTTCCGCTTGGGCTCGGCCTGCTCGTGCTCTTTAGCGGCATCGGCTACGTGTTCCCGCGTCCGGAAGGGCTGGACCCGTTCTATTACTGGACGCGCGGGCCGGCGAAGGTGCTGGCGCTGATCGGGCTGGCGTGTCTGATTTTCTGCCTGCTGTGGACTGCTGCGGTCCTGGTGATCTACGCGGTGGGAGTGTAGATCTTGTCGGCGGCTGGTATGCTGGCGGGAAGTCCTCCCATCTTCCCGAGGGGCTGCGAGGCGAGCATGCGCATCCTGAAGGGCCACGAAAAGAAGGTCTGTTGTCTCGCATTTTCCCCCGATGGCTGCACCCTGGCCTCGGCGAGCGAGGACGGGAATGTCCATCTGTGGGAACTCGCGACAGGCCGCCAGACCGCCTCGCTGACGCGGCGCAAGGGCTGGCCGCGCGGGCTGGCGTTTGCTCCGGATGGCCAGGTGCTCGCGGCCAGCTACATCGATGGCGTGCTGGTGCGCTATCCATTGAACGGGCGCGGCCCGGAGTTCGCTGCTCAGGCCGGACAGAGCCTCTGGAGCCTGGCATTTGCCCCGGACAGCCAGTTCCTTGTCACCGGCAGCGGGAGCGGAGCCCTCACCTTCTGGGCCACAACGCGCCGCCGAGCCCTGGTGACGGTGAGCGGGCATAGCAACCTCATCCTCACCCTCGCCTTCTCTCCGGATGGCAAGACCCTGGCTTCGGCGGGGAGCGACCGGCTCGTGCAGGTGTGGGATCCCACGAAGCAACGGACTCGCTTTGTCCTGAAGGGGCACACCGATTGGATCCGCGTCCTGACCTTTTCGCCCGACGGGCAAACGCTCCTGTCCGCCGGCGATGATCGCACGGTCCGGCTCTGGGATCTTGGCCGGCGCACGACGCGACTGGCGCTCGATGGTCACGAGCACTTCGTCAGTTCCGCCGCGTTCAGCCCCGACGGCGGGCGCATCGTGACGGCGAGTTGGGATGAGACGGTGCGCTTCTGGGACGCCGAGACGGGCCGGCAGCTCGCCTGCTTCGCGTGGGAGCTGGGCAATCTGCACGCCGTCGCCATCGCGCCGGACGGCATGACCGCTGCCGCTGCGGGTGATGATCCCGAGATCATCGTCTGGGATATCGACGACCTGAACGGGTTTTGACACCTTACTCCCCTCGCCCCTTGCGGGAGAGGGGAGAAAGATCGCCCTGGCTGCGGTGCTTCCCCCGCTTCCCGCGCTGGTGTCGTTGGGCTGTCACAGTTCGCTGCCGCCGGGAGTGGCAGACAAGTTGCTCTCCCCTCGCACGGCGGCTTCTGGTAGAGTCCCCCCCGACTCGAACCATGCGCTACCGGGACCGCGACCGGCGCGGTGTGGGGGCCCCGGTGCGGTCGCGTCGTCTGTGGGCCGCGAACAAGGAGGTCGGGCGTGGCCGGTCAATGGCGAATCCGCCACAAGCTGTTGCTTGGGCTCGGCCTGGTGGTGGCGCTCGTCGCCTTGCTCCTCGGCGGCGCGCTCAAGGGCCTGACTTCGTATTGGACCACCATCGCGACCTTCGATAACAACCTGGTCAACCTCAACTACGCCATCGACCTCCGCACGGCAACCCGCGCCCTTGCCGAGCGCGGCGGCCCGTCAGGCCGCGAGTTGCGGACGTTGGCGGTGAAAACGGAGGCCGTCCGCGCAAAGTTGACGGCGTACGAAAAGAAACTCAAGGACACAGCCCAGTACGGGCACGAGCCGGACAGGAGTTACAAGGAAACCGCGCAACTTGAGGGCATGGACCAGAACTTACGCGCACTGACCAAGGCGATCGAGGAGAAATCGAAGAATTCGGCCCTTCGGGTCTACGACGGTACGACGAAGCCTGCGCCCGAGGATGCAGTCATCGATGCAGTCATCAACGAGAAGATCCCGGCGCTGGACAAGTCGGCAGAGGACATTGTCGAGATCCTCATTGATGACTGCAATAAGCGCCGCGAGATCGCCAAGACGGATGCCAGGCTCAGCCTGACCGTCGTCCTCTCCACCAGCGGGGTCGGGGTGTTGCTCATGGCTTGCCTGCTGCGTTTCTTCTACTCGTGGGTCTTCTACCCTATTCGCGATCTGCAACAGGGTGTTAAGCGAGTCGGCCAGGGCGATTTTGACCACACGATCAAGCTGCACAGCAGCGACGAACTCCAGGATCTCGCCGCGGCGTTCAACGATATGACCGCCCGGCTGCGCGACATCTATGGCGACCTGGAACGCCAGGTGAACGAGCGCAGCCGGCAGCTAGTTCGCTCCGAGCGTCTGGCCGGCGTTGGCTTCCTGGCGGCGGGCGTGGCTCACGAGATCAACAATCCGCTCGCCAGCATCGCCTTTTGCAGTGAAGCCCTGGAGCGCCGCATGGCCGCCGTGCTCGAAGAGGCCGGCCGTCGCGGAGGCGTCGCTGCGGACGATGCCCAGGTGGTCATCAAGTATCTGCACATGATGCAAGAAGAGGCGTTCCGCTGCAAAAAGATCACCCAGCGCTTACTGGAGTTCAGCCGCGGCGGCGAGAGGCGGCGCGAAGCGACCGACCTCAACGAGTTGATCCAGAGCGTTCTCGACGTTGTGCAACACTTGCAAAACTGCAAGGGCAAGAAGCTGGCGTACGAACCGCCCGGCCGCCTGGTCGCCTGGATCAACGCCGACGAGGTCAAGCAGGTGGTGCTCAACCTGGTCGTCAATGCGCTGGACAGCATGGACGACGGCGGCACGCTGACGATTCGGCTGCGGCAGCGCGACGGCATGGCGGAAATGGTCTTCCAGGACTCCGGCTGCGGCATGACCGCGGAAGTGCTGGAGAACATTTTTGAGCCGTTCTTCACGCGCAGCCGCACGGGCAAGGGCACGGGCCTGGGCTTGTCGATCAGCCATCGCATTATTAGCCAGCATCGTGGCGAGATCGAGGCGGTCAGTCCAGGGCCGAACCAGGGCAGCACCTTCACGGTGCGCCTGCCGGTGCGTTCGATCGAGGAGACGGCTGCCGGCTCGCGCGAGGGCGCAGTTGCGGACAGAGAGCAAGAGCAGGCGGCGGAGCAGGACTGGGCCCAGCACCGGAAACGGGCCGCCTAGAGCGATTCACAAAATCATGAAGAACAGAATCATGGAAGACAAAAGGGAGAAGAACCCAATCCCCATTGCCTTTCTCTTATGATTTTGTTCTCCATGATTTTGTGAATGGTGGATGGAACAGGAGGTGGTTTGGCCATGCCGGCGCACAATAGCCTGCGAATCCTGTTTGCCGACGACGAGAAGTCGCTCCAGGAAGTGATGCGCTCCGAACTGCCGCGACTCGGGCACGAGATCACCGTGTGTCCCGACGGCAAGGCAGCGGTCAAGGCGCTGGAGAAAACCACCTTCGACCTGGCCATCCTGGACCTGAAAATGCCGGGTCTCGACGGCATCGAGGTACTCGAACATCTCAAGCAGATTTCGCCGGACACCGAGGCCGTCATGATGACCGGCCACGGCAGCGCCGAGTCCGTCATTGCCGCCATGCGCCTCGGAGCGATGGATTACATCTATAAGCCCTGCAAATTGACCGAAATCGAGGGCATCCTGCAGAAAGTGCTGCAGCGGCGCGAGCTGAAGCACAAGAACCTCGCCCTGCAAACGCGGGTCCAGGCTGCCGAGGGACCGTCGATGCTCGTCGGCAAGGCGGCCGCGATGACCGGCGTTCACCGTATGATCGCGACCGTCGCTCCGACCGAATCGACCGTGCTCATCCTTGGCGAGACGGGCACCGGCAAGGAGTTGGCCGCGCGGACTCTCTTCCAGCAAAGCAAGCGCAAGGAGATGCCGTTCGTCCCGGTCAACTGCGGCGCGCTCACGGAGAACCTGGCCGAAAGCGAACTCTTCGGCCACAAGAAAGGGGCGTATACCAGCGCCGACAAGGATCGCAAGGGGCTGTTCGAGGTCGCCAACGGCGGCACGCTGTTCCTCGACGAGGTCGGCGAGCTGAACAAGAACATCCAGGTCAAGCTGCTGCGTTTTTTGGAGTCCGGCGAGATTCGCCGCGTCGGCGACAATGACCCGTTTCGCGTCGATGTGCGCGTGCTGTGCGCTACCAATCGCGACCTGCGCGAGATGATTCGCAAGGACGAGTTCCGCGAGGATCTCTACTTCCGCATCAACACCTTCGAGTTACGGTTGCCGTCGCTGCGCGAGCGGCGCTCGGACATCCCGGACCTGGCGCGGCATCTGCTGGCGCGAGCGGCGCGGCGGCCGTTCGATCAGGTTGCCGACCTGTTGACTCCGGAGGCGATCGACTCCTTGCTGGAGCACGAGTGGCGCGGGAACGTACGCGAACTGGCGAACGTGATGGAGCACGCCTACATCATCGCGGGCGGTCAGCAGATCACGCCGGAGCACTTGCCGCACCACTTGATGGGCGGTTCGTCAGGCCCGGCGACGCTGAGTCTGCCGCGGGCTGCAGCGCCGGCTCCGGTCGAGTTGGCGGCGCCGGTCGCCGACTTGCCGCCACGCACGCTGCGCGAGATCGAGATGGAACACATCCTGAAGGTGCTCGCGAAGCACAATGGCAACAAGCCGGCGGCCGCGGCGGAGTTGGGCATCGTGCTGAAGACGCTTTACAACAAGCTGGAACGGTGGCAGGACGAGCAGCGGACCAAGATGGCCGGATAAGCGTTTGTCGTGCCGGTCTTCAGCCCGCTTCAGCGGGCTTTCCGCGGTAGCGGTGTAGGCCCGTCCTTCAGGGCGGGTGAGGGAGTTTCCTCCTGCCACCCGCCGTCAACGGCGGGCCTACACCGCTGCCGCGGAAAGCCCGCTGAAGCGGGCTGAGGACCGGGCAAACGCTTGTGGGCTACGACGCCTTGCGTTTTTCCTGATCCGCGTCGGGCAGCACGTCGGCAATGCTCTTGAGGACGCTCGGCCGGCCGGTAACCGTCTGACCGGGGTTCTCGCCGCCGAGATCCACCAGGAACGTCAGGCTGGCGATCCGCACGCGGTCGCCGTGCGTCAGCACCGCTTCCTCCAGGCGCACGTCGTTCACGTACACCCCGTTGAGACTATTGAGATCGATTACTCGCCATGCACCGCTGGTGAAATGGAAGCGGCAATGCCGGCGGCTGACGTCCGGCATGGCGAGGCGGACGTCAACCTCGCTGTGGCGACCGACGAGCATATCGGGCCGGTTGAGTTCGACGCACAGGCCGCCCGGCTGGAGTAACAATTTCAGCGGCACGAACCCGGCGGGGAGATCTTCCGATTCCTCGACGTTGTGCAGACGAGGCGCAGGCAGACCGACAGCCTCGTCCGGCTTCCATGCATTGTCCATGACTGTTCCTGTTCCGGCGGCGGGTGGGGCGCAGGGCGGGTTCCGTTCCGCCCGCGCGGGGTGATTCCCTGTTCCTGGGCAGGCTTGTATCACAAGCGGCCGTACGTGAAAAGACGAAGGCGATGGCGAGTGTTCGGGCCGTGGCTTTCCTGATCTGAAGAACTATAATGACAATCAACGGGATGTAGGCGCCCGTAGCTCAACTGGATAGAGCGACGGCCTTCGAAGCCGTAGGTTGGGGGTTCAATTCCCTCCGGGCGTAAATGCAAAGTGGCCATCCGCAATAGTTTGCGGATGGCCACTTTTTTTATACCTGGACTCGCATTGTGGACTATAACGCCTACGCGGTCAGCACCTTCTCGAAGATGACGAGGTTGTCTCCGCGGTCGGGATCCCAGCGAATGCCGACGATGTCGTACCCCAGTGCAATCGCCAGGTGCAGCATCGGCCGGTGCTGGTTGTGGCACTCGAAGCGGATCGACTCGTATTCGTGCTGCGTCGCCCAGCTGTGGACCGCGTCCATCATCTGCGAGGCGATCCCTTGCCGGCGATACTCCGGCACCACCCCGTAGAACCAGGCGAAGAAGACCGTCGGCTTCAACTCGAAGCCGAGGAAGAAACCGACCTCCCGGTGGTCAACGCGGGCCATCAGCTGCAGGATATTGTAGCGACCACGGAAGCGCCGGCGAAACGTGTCCAGGTCGCGCGACGGGCGGAAAATCTGGTTGTACAGCTGGACAATCAGCGGCAGATCCTCGGGACCTGCCAGGTCGATAATGGCATCGGCCATGGGACAAACTACCTCCCGGGTCGGGTGAGCCCTTCGTCGCGCCCTGCCCCGGTCAAGCCTCAGGGAATCTCTGGCCGCGCTGCCCCGGAGGCGCACGGCCCTTAACGTTCCGGACGATACAGTGAAGCGATCAACTCATTCCACGACGGGACGTTCCAGTCGGACAGGCTCTCGGACTCGTCGTCTTGCGAATCCTCTTCCTCTGCTTCCGTGTCCTCATCGGCCGATGTCTCTGGCTCTGCCAGGGCTGCGTCCTGCGTCTCTTCGACTTCCTCGGCCTCTTTCCGTTTGCGACCGCCGCGGCGACGACGCGCTTTCTCGACGGTCTTGGCGACAGGTTCCTCCTCGGCGGTGGCCTCTACGGCCGCTTCCGGGGTTTCTGTGCCTTCGGCAGCGGGTTCGCTTTCTGTGGACCGCGGTTTCCGACCGCGGCGCCCCCGGCGCCGACCACCGGAGCGCGTTTTCGGTTCGGCTTCCGTCGTCTCCTCCGCGGGAACCTCCTCGGTGATCTCCCCTGGAGTCTCCTCGGCCGCCACCTCGGCTGTCGCGGACTTTTCGACAGGCTCTTCGCGGCCGCGACGGCGTCGGGGGGCGCGCGGACTCGGAGGCGCCGGCTCCGGCTCGGGTTCGTCGAGGAAAATCGGCGGAGCAGGTGCCTCTTCCTGAACTGCGATTGCTTCTGGCTCGGCAGGCTCCGGGGGCTGGCGCGGAGACGGTGCCGGGGCCTCTTCCACCGCCACGGCAGCCGCCGGAGGTTCGGCAGGAGGAGCCTCGCCGGGATCGATCCCGAGAAGCAGGAGCGATTCACGCCACCGTTGTAGTTGCTGTAACCGTGCTTGCTCGTCGGTCATGAGGTCTTTCTCAAATCCGAATAGTGGCAAGTGGTTAGTGGTTCGTGGTGAGTGAAGAAAAGACACAAGCCTTTCTTCACTCACCACTAACCACTAGCCACGAACCACTACTTTGTGGTGAAATCGATGCGGACACGCTCGCCGGCACGAACACGCACTGTTTGCGTGCGCGTGACCGGCTCGTTACCCGCCATCCAGCGGGCGCGGACTTCATAGGTGTAGGTGCCGGTCCCGGCCAGCGGCGGCGACACGAATTCCCGGACGGTGCCGGTGAGCTTGGTCTTAGTCCCCTGGAACCACACCTCGGCGTCGGCGCTCGGGACGGTGACCTCCATCCGGGCGGTATTGTTCTTGGTCGTGCCGATGCTTTCCCTTTGCAGGGATTGGCCGACCGGGACTTCCACCGCGGGATACGGTGCTGGCCGGACGCGCGCCGTCTGCGTCCCCGAGGACAGGGTGCCCTGGCCGTTCGGTGCGCTGCTGATGGCAGCAACGACAGAAGGCCGCGCGATGCCGTCGGCCGCGAAGGTCGTCGGACCAAGGCCGTAAGCGTTGTACATTCCCGGATAGGGCACGTCTCGCAAACCCTGGAGGTAGTACGTCGGCAGTGGGGCCAGCGAGCCCGGCGCGTAGACGTAGTTCGGATAACCCACGTAGGTGACTGGACGATAATAGTTGGAACTCGGGGTGTAGGTAACCGGCATGGTCACCGAGGACATGCCGGGCACGAGACTGTAAAGGGTCGGTGCCAGGGGGTCGCGATACATGTAGGGAACGGGAACCCCCGTGGTCGCGGCGAAGGGTACATAGTTGCTGAACGAGAGCGGGTCGCGGTAGGTGAACGGGAGAGTCGTCATCCCCGCGCTGGGCGCAAAGGGCTGATAAGCGTTGTACGAGGCATACACCGAGGGCAACGGCTGCAAGGAATTGTACATCCCATAGGGCGCAATCGTGGCCAGGTACGCACTGTAGCCGCCGAACGGCGTCGCGACAGGACCGAGAGCACCGTAGGGACTGGTCAGCGAACCGGTCGCTGGGCTGCTGTAGGGCGAGAAATAGATTGGGCGGCCGAAGTAGCCGCCGTACAACCCAAGGCTCTGCGCTGAGGCAGGCTGGGTTGTAAGGAAGAGGGAGCCTGCAACGAACACCATCGCAGAAATCGACAACGATCGCCTGAACATGGGGAGCCCTTTCGCCATAAGGCCGTGGGTACGCGCAGCGCCTGTCGCCGCGCGTTTGCATCCTCCTCCATTTAGTTATTATGCAAGCCCAGGGGGGAGGGATTCAAGAGAAGGCTGGCCGTTTCGTGATCGTTGCGTGCAAAATTCGGTCCGAGAAATCACTCACCGGCCGTCTGGCGGCCCCCAACCAGTTCGAGTTGACCGGCGATGCGCGTCCAGTGCGTGCCCTTCCAGAAGACCCGCGAACAGCGATCGCACTCCCAGAAATGCTCGACCCAGGCGAATGTCCGCTCCGGCACGCGCTCGCGCACCAGCTCCTTCGGCACCGCCGCCAGGGCGCCGCCGCACGCCATGCAGCGTGGCTCGCGCAGGGCCAGCGCGAGGGCGCTCAGGACAAAACCCAGCTGCTCGGCAATGGTCAGCCCGTGCGGGACCATCAGCGCCGGGACGTCGCCGTCGCGCACGATGCCGACGCGGAAAATGCCCGTGTCGCTGGACAGCAACACTCGCCCTTCGCGGTGGGCCTGGCGGATCAGGTCAGGATCGGCGATGTGTTTCACCCAACTTGTATCGTAACCGGCGGCGCGCAGCCAGCGCGCCAGCCCGCCGAGCATCACGTCACAAAAAAAGCGCGTCTGCGGATTGCCATCCATCGTCGTCCTCA
>DASPXY010000878.1:0-5478 GCA_035637055.1 Gemmataceae bacterium
ATCCAGAAACTGCTGGACTACGCGCCGCACTGGCAGACGCTGGAGACGAGCACTAACCCCTTCGCCCTGGTAGTGCTGGCCCACCTCAAGGCGATGGAAACGCGGCAGAAGCCCGCGGATCGACAGGTCTGGAAGGTGCGGCTGATCAAAGGACTGTACGAGCGCGGGCTGAGTGCGGAAGATGTGCGCCAGCTATTCCGGTTCATTGACTGGATGATGGAACTGCCACCGATGCTGGAGGTGTTATGCCGGGAGGAGATTTACCGTTACCAAGAGGAGAATCGTATGCCTTTCATGACCAGCTGGGAGCGGTTCGCGCGGAAAGAAGGCCTCCTCCGTGGGGTCGAAGTCAGTTTGGAAGTCAAGTTTGGGGCAGAAGGTTTGAAGCTCCTGCCTGAAATCCGCAGTCTGGAGAACCATGAAGTCATTGACGCCGTTCTGGAGGCGATCAAGACCGCGAACACTCCGGAGGACGTGCGCCGAGTCTGGGCCAAGTGACCAGTACGCCGGCTGACGAGCGCTCGCCCTGACCGTGAGGAGAAACGCATGCCGTTCATTACGACCCCCGAACGACTCGGGTTGGAGAAGGGCTTGTTGAGAGGCATTGAAGCATGCCTGGAATTGAAGTTTGGGGCGGAAGGGCTGCAACTCATGCCTGAAATCCGCGCCCTTGAGGACCATGAGGTGCTTGATGCCGTTCTCCAAGCGATCCGGACGGCGACCATCCCCGCGGAGGTTCGGCGCGTCTGGGCGAAGTGAGAACGGTTCCATCCGACCTTTTCCGGAGGGCAGTTGTTGGTTTTGCCCTGACCTTCTTGCCCTCGCACAGGACGGCCGTACAACACGCTTACCGCGCCACACGCGGCGCAGGCTTTGGGGCCAGGTCTAGCTTGGTGCTCTGCACCGTGGGCGGTGTTGCGCCGCCCGAGCGTTCGGCCCATCGCACAGCAGAGGGAAGGCTGTTTCAGGCCCGCTGATCGGTTTGCAACTTGATGCGCATGCAGCGGCCTGGAACAATCCCGCTCGCCGGGATTCCGCTGCATGCGCATCAAGTTGCAAACCGGCGGGCCCGAGAGCCTTCCCCCTTCCAGGTCCAGCAGTAGACGCCCCAAAGCCACGGGCCGCTCGACTCACTGCCGAGCGGCCCGATTTCTTGCGCATTGGGCGAAGCGGTTGGCCCTCGCTACAACGACTGTTCCCCCAGGAGACGTCGTATGGCGAAGTGCCGGCTCTGCTTTCTCCCTGTATTTCTCTTCGCGGCATCCTCGATCGCGCTGCAGCCAGGACCGTTCCAGCCGCAACCGCACGACTGGCCGCAGTGGCAGGGCCCCGAACGCAACAACCGCTCGCGCGAGACTGGCCTGCTCCCCGCCTGGCCGCCCGCCGGCCCGCCTCTGGTGTGGAAGGCGAAGGGCCTCGGCGGCGGTTACAGCGCCCCGTCCATCGCCGCCGGCCGCGCCTTCGGCATGAGTTACCGCGGTAACGACGAGGTCGTCTGGGCACTCAATGCCCAGGACGGCAAGGAACTGTGGCAGCGGAAAATCGCCGTCGCCAACCGCAGGGTGGACTACGACGAGGGCTCGCGCTGTACCCCCACCGTTGACGGTGATCGTCTCTATGCCCTTGGCGTCAGCGGCGATCTCGTTTGTCTGCAAGTGGCCGACGGCAAGCAAATCTGGCGCAAGAACCTGATCCGCGACTTCGGCGGCACCCTTCCCTACTACCGCGCCTCCTACGGCTACGCCGAGTCGCCTCTGATCGACGGCGACCGCGTCGTCGTCACCCCCGGCGAGCCGAAGCACACCCTCGTCGCTCTCGACAAGCGGACCGGCAAACTCCTCCTGAGCGCCTCCGTCCCTGAAGGGGCCAAGAAAGGCTCGTCACGCGCCGAGTACGCTTCAGTGGCGACCGCCGAGGTCGCGGGGCGGAAGCAGTACGTCGTGTTCCTCCACGGCGGCCTCGCCGGCATCGCGGCGGATGATGGCCGTCTGCTATGGCGCTACGACAAACCGAGTAGCGGCATCGTCAACTGCAATACGCCGATCATCGCCGATGGCCTGGTCTTCGCCGCGTCGGGCTACGGCAAGGGCGGCGGGCTGGCGCGGCTGGCGGACCGACAGCAAGGGCAGGCGGAGGAGGTGTACTTCACCAAGCGCATGAAGAACCTGCACGGCGGCATGGTGCTGGTCGATGGCTGGCTCTACGGCGGCAGCGAACCCGGGATGCTCGTTTGCCTCGACTTCCGCACCGGCAAGGGCGGCTGGGACGAACGCCGCCCCGGCAAGGGTTCGATCGCCTACGCCGACGGCCATCTCTATTATCGCAATGAACGCGGGCCGATGCTGCTGATCGAGGCCACCCCCAAGGCGTACGTCGAGAAGGCCCGTTTCGACCCGCCCGACCGCAGCCGGCACCACGCCTGGTCGCACCCGGTGATCGCCAACGGCCGGCTGTACTTGCGCGACCAGGATGTGCTGCTCTGCTACGACGTGAAACAGAGGCAATAATCCGTCGCGAAAGACGCTCACACAAGCCCGGAGCGCGCGGTGGGACGGCAGTCAGCGCGCACCGCGGACGGGAGAGGAGAGGGAGGGGGGTGTGCGTGGAATGGAATGCAACGAATCCTCGCCTCCCTCCTATTCTCTCACCCCACCCTTCCTCCCACAAGGCCACAGGAGGGACACGCCCTCCTATTCGGGCCGCGCACCCTGCTGGATCAGCCAGCCCAGGAAGAAGATCCCCATCCCGATGCCCGACAGAATCAGCGAGTCCTTCAGGGGGAGACGCTCCGCCACGTTGCCCGAGATCGCGACGAGCGGAACGATCAGGCCGATAAACTGCAGCGATCGCGCGAACTTGTAAAGCATCAGAACTACATTCCTCTGGTGACAAGATCGTCTCAGGTGCGAGAAAGGGCCGCGGCCGGATTTCTCACTTCTGGAACGAGCCGGCAGGCGGCTACCTGCGAAGCGCTCTCGCTCCGTGGCGTCTCTCATTCTACAAGGTGGCCGGGCGGCGGCACGCGACTTGCCTCCACGCTCCCACCATTTTGCCGCCCCACAGAGCACGGCCATTAACTTCTTGACAGCGGCGACGACGGACCTACAAAGATCACGTCTCCGCCGGACGAATCTCCCCTCGTCAAGCGTGGGGATGTCCTCTCCCCTCTCCCGCAAGGGGAGAGGGGAGAAAAGCGATGACTGTTGCAACTCGAAGGAGGGGTGATCGTGGGACGTGGCTGGAGCATCCTGTTCGCCGTGGTGATGTTCGCCTGCCTGATGTCGTTCGTCGCCGCGCCGTTCGTCGGTTGGTGGCTGCCGCCGCAGCTCTCGACGCACGCCTCCCGTATTGACGGACTCTTCTACATCATCCTGTTCATCACGGGCTTCTTCTTCATCCTGACGGAAACGCTGCTCATCGTGTTCATGTGGCGTTTCGCCGCCCCGCCCGACGGCAAGCCGCACGTCTTCGGCCACCACGCGATGGAGAAGAAAGTCTTCTGGACCTCCTTTTTCAAACGCATGTTCCGGCCGGTTTCGGCCTTTCTGCACAACCAGCACCGCGTTGAGATGGCCTGGACACTCGTGCCGGCGGCCATCCTGCTCTACATCGCCTTTGCCCAGGTCGGCACCTGGGCCGACGTCAAGTACACTTCGCGTCAGCCCCCCGCGGGAGGAAAAGACGGCCAGCCCGTGCAGGCCGAGATCAGCGCCCGTCAGTTCGAGTGGCGGATTCGCTACCCGAGTACCAAGGCCTGGGCCGACTGGAAGGGCAATAAGGCCGCCGCCGATGCGTGGGCCAAGCAGCGCCGGCATCGCGAGATCGATCTGCAGCGCCAGATCGACGATGTCCATGTCGTGAACGAACTGCATGCGATCAAGGACCGACCTATCGTGGTGCAGGTGCGGACCATCGACGTGATTCACAGTTTCAATCTGCCGCACATGCGCGTCAAGCAGGACGCCTTGCCCGGCAAGGTCATCCCCGTTTGGTTTACACCGACACAAAGTAACACGAAGCGCACGACGAGGGACGGCAAACCGCACTGGGAAGACGGCGGCGGGCACGACCCGAAGACCGGCAAGCCGAACGACGTGCATCAGGTCTGGGAGATCGCCTGCGCCGAATTGTGCGGCTGGGGCCATTACCGGATGATTGGCAGGCTTTATGTCCATCCCGACGAACAGGACTTCGAGGCGTGGCTGAAGCACGCCGAGGAAGAACAGAACTACCGCGGCGGGCCAACGAAATAACTGCATCTGCTGAGCGTTTGAAGCCCACGGGTTGCAACCCGTGGGCTTGGCAATAATGAGGAAGTCGTATGAGCGCCGGTCACCCTCCGGAGACAGCCCATGCTCACCCTGAGCTGAGCTTCGTCCGCAAGTATATCTTCTCGACCGATCACAAGATCATCGGCATTCAGTTCCTGTTCTCGACGCTGATCTTCCTCTTTATTGGCGGCCTGCTGGCCATGTTCGTGGGCATGCAGCTCGGCTGGCCGCACGCCGAACTGCCGGGCTTCAGCACCATGTTTGCCCGCACCAACGGCGGCCGCATGGCGCCCGAGTTCTACAACATGCTGTTCAGCATGCACGCCACGATCATGATCTTCTTCGTGATCATTCCCATTCTCGTCGGCGCCTTCGGGAACTTCACCATCCCGCTCATGATCGGCGCCAAGGACATGGCGTTCCCCAAGCTGAATATGATGTCGTACTGGTTCATGTGGCCGGCGTTCATCCTGATTCTGATCAGCTTCTTTGTCGAGGGCGGCGGCCCGGCGGCGGGCTGGACGTCTTACCCAACGCTGGCAACTTCCCCCATGCCCGCCGGTCAGGGCTCCCAGTCGCCGGCGGCGCCGAACTCCGGCCACGGCCAAATTTTCTGGCTGCTGGCGCTGATCTTCGTCGGCGTCTCGTCGATGATGGGGTCGATCAACTACATCACGACGATCATCAACCTGCGCGCCCCCGGCATGACATTGTTCCGCATGCCGATGACGATCTGGGCCATGTTCATCACCGCGATGCTGCAGGCGTTCGCGCTGCCGGTCCTCACGGTCGCCCTGATCCTGCAGACGCTCGACAAGACGATCGGCACGACGTTCTTCTTGCCGCCCTATGGCCTGGAGTTCGGCAACTGGCACACGCCCGTCGGCGGCGGCCAGGCGCTCCTGTGGCAGCACCTGTTCTGGTTCTATTCGCACCCCGCGGTCTACATCATGATCTTGCCGGCGATGGGCATGGTCTCGGACATCATTTCGACCTTCGCGCGGCGGCCGCTATTCGGCTATCGGGCCATGATCTACTCGATCGCGGGCATCGCCGGGCTGGGCTTCATCGTCTGGGGCCATCACATGTTCATGAGCGGCATGAACCCCACGTTGGGCTCCACGTTCATGGTCACGACGATGGTGATCGCCGTGCCCTCCGCCATCAAAGTGTTCAACTGGATGGGCACGATGTGGCGCGGCAATCT
>DASPXY010000879.1:0-5465 GCA_035637055.1 Gemmataceae bacterium
TATCGATTGAACCCATGATCTTGATGCGCGAGGTGAGCGCCGCGAGGAGCCGCCGCGGCGGACTGTCGCGTTCGACGAGGACGCCGTCAATGCGGTAACGCACGCGGATGCGATCCGCGAACGGCTCGATGTGAATGTCGCTGGCGCGGAGTGAGACGGCCTCCTGCATCATCAGGTTGACGAGTTTGACGACGGGCGCGTCGCTGTCCATTTCGGCGGCGTTGGCGGTCGCTTCCGTCTCGGTGAAGTCGATTTGCGTGTCGGTAAATTCTTGCAACATCGAGTCAACGGATTCGGTTTCCGTCTGGCCGTAGTGGCGGTTAATGGCCTCGATGATCTCCTCGCGCGCCGCGAGGACGGGCTGGATATCTTTGTTCAGGATGAACTGGAGTTTGGTGAGGGTGTCGAAGTCGCTGGGGTCGCTCATGATGATCTTGAGCGCGCCGCCTTCCTGGGCCATGGGTAGGATGAAGTTTTCGCGCGCGACAGATTCCGGGACGAGTTCGACGACGGAGGGCGGGATGGTGACCTCGGTCAGGTCGACGAACTGCATGCCGTGGTGTTCGGCAATGGCGCTCATGACCTCCTTGGCGGTGGCATAGCCGAGTTTGAGGATGGCTTCCTGGATTTTGATGCCGCTCTGCTGGGCCATGCTGGCAGCCTCGCCGAGTTGATCGGGGCTGAGGGTCTGGCGGCGAACGAGGACATCGGTGAAGTCTCCGCGGGACTTGGCCATAGCAGGCGTCTCCGTCCTGTTGGGGGTCGGTTGGGGTCAGACAGAAACGACCGCACCGGAGCTCGCCGACAGGGTGTGCGAGTGGGCGGGTCGTTTGTGGGAAGTTTGGCGCGGGAGTGCGTCGTCTTCCTCGCACTTTACAGTATGGCAGGATGGGGTGGGGTTGCAAGGGGAAAACCACTTTCTCAGGTCGCCAGGTCGCCATCGGCCGCACCGTCCGCCGTTCCCCGTTCCTCGTTCCCAAACTCTGTTTGGGAACGCACCTGCCCGAAACTCTGTTTCGGCCCAGGCGTCAAGGCCCGCGAAACAGAGTTTCGCAGACGTGCGTTCCCAAACAGAGTTTGGGAACGAGGAAAACCCGCAAGCGGGAAAGCAGGCGGGTTTTGGTTGCAGGCGGCCCCGGGCTTGATATGATCGACAGACGAGAGCCGCGAACTTGCCCGCTATCCCGCATTGCCGGAGTGGAGACCTCCCATGGCCTACACGGCCGAGATTAGCCGCACCAATCCGTCGTGTTTCCTGTTCCTGATCGATCAGTCGGGCTCGATGGCCGAGCCGTTCGCCGGCCAACCGGACACGCGCAAGGCTCACGAGGTCGCCGCCGCGGTCAATCGCCTCCTGCAAACACTGGTGCTGCGCTGCGCCAAGGGGCACGAGGTGCTCGATCGCTTTCACGTTGGCGTGATCGGCTACGGGTCGGGCAACGTCGGCCCGGCGCTGGGTGGTGCCCTGGCCGGCCAGGTTCTGGTGCCGATCAGCAAGATCGCCGCCAATCCGCTGCGCGTCGAACAGCGCACCAAGCGGACCCCCGATGGCGCCGGCGGCCTGATCGAGCAGACGATCAAGTTCCCGGTCTGGTTCGAGCCGGCCGCCAAGGGCAAGACGCCGATGTGTCAGGCGCTCGACCTGGCCTGGAACAGCCTGACGGAATTCCTGAACCAGTATGCCGGCTGCTATCCGCCGATGGTCATTAATATCACCGACGGCATGGCGACCGACGGCGACCCACGCCCGCACGCCGAGTGCATCCGCGATCTGGCCAGCCGCGACGGCAGCGTCCTCTTGTTCAACGTCCACCTGTCGGCGCGGTCCGCCACGCCGATTGAATTGCCGGACCAGGAGGCCGGTCTGCCGGACGATTTCTCGAAATTGCTGTTCCGCATGTCGAGCGTGCTGCCGCCGGGGATGCGCGAGACCGCCCAGCGCGAGGGCTACCGCGTCACGGAGGCGACGCGCGGCTTCGTCTTCAATGGCGATCTGGTATCGGTGATTCGGTTCCTCGACATCGGCACGCGCGTCGACGCCCGCAACCTGCGCTGAGTCGCACCCTGCCTTCCCCCCGCTTGCGGGTTAGCAGTCTGGAGCGCGCTAACCCGCAAGCGGGCAAACCTTGGAGTCCCTCCATGTATCGCTGTGTGCTGCTCGCACTCCTGGCCGCACTCCCTGCCACACCCGCGTTGCTGGCCCAGAAGCATTTTGGCTTCGACAATCGCAAGCCGTCCGGCCAGCCGTACCTGACGCCCGAGGAATCGCTCAAGCGGCTGCAGGTGCCGCCCGGCTGGGAGGTCACGGTCTTCGCCGCCGAACCGGATATTATTAATCCGGTTGCGTTCACCATCGACGAGCGCGGCCGTCTCTGGGTCGTCGAGTGCTTCGAGTACCCCAAACGGACGCCGCGCGGCAAAAAGCCGCGCGATCGGATCAAGATCCTCGAAGATACCAAGGGGACCGGCCGCGCCGACAAGGTCACCGTCTGGGCGGAGGGCAAGGATCTGCCGATCGGCTGGGATCTCGCGACCGGCATCGAAGTCGGCAATGGCGGCGTCTACCTTGGCGCCGCCCCTTACCTCTTCTTCCTGCAGGACACGAAGGGGACGGGCAAATGCGACAAACAGGAGATCTTAGTAAAGGGTTTCGGGAGTGAGGACACGCACGAGACGCTGAACACGTTCCAATGGGGCCCTGACAGCAAACTCTACGGTCTGCACGGGATCTTCACGCATTCGCAGGTGGACGGCGTCAAGATGAACGCGGCCGTCTGGCGTTACGACCCCCGAACGAAGAACTTCGACATCTTCGCCGAGGGGACGAGTAACCCGTGGGGGATGGACTTCGACGCGCGCGGACAATGTTACCTCGCCTGCTGCGTCATTCCGCATTTGTTTCATATCGTGCCCGGCGGCACCTACAAGCGCCAGGCAGGCGCCAGTTTCAACCCCCACGCCTACGGTCTGCTGAACGAGATTTGCGACCACACGCACCACAAGGAGAGCGGCTGGGCGCACGCTGGCTTGCTGGTGATGGAGGGCAACCACGTCCCGAAGGAGTATCAGGGCAGCGTCCTCATGGGGAGCATCCACGGCTGCTCGATCAAGCGCGACGTGCTGCGCCGCAATGGCTCGACGTTCCTCGCCGGGCACGCGCCCGATTTCCTTGTCAGCGGTGACAAGAATTTCCGCCCAATTAATATCCGCTGGGGCCCCGATGGCGCGATTTACGTCATCGACTGGCACGACCAGAACCCGTGCCACCAGGCGCCGCCCGATAGCTGGGACATGACCCACGGCCGCATCTACAAGATCCAGCGCAAGGGCGCAAAGGCCCCCCCACCAATTGACCTGGCGAAGAAGTCGAGCAAGGAGTTGGTCGATCTCCTCGCGAACGATAACCCCTGGTGGTATCGCACTGCCCTGCGTCTGTTGCATGAGCGGCGCGACAACAAGGTCGCGCCCCGGTTAATGAACTTCATGCTCAAGGAGGCTGAGAGCGAGGCACACTTCCTGCGGGGCCTGTGGGGTCTGTACGCTATCGGTCACTTTGACGAGGAACAAGGGGTTGCGCTGCTTGACGCTGACTACACGTGGGGGCGTTCGTGGGTCGTGCGGCTGCTGGGCGAATCGGGCAAGGTGTCGGACAAAACGCTTGCGCAACTGACAAAACTGGCCGCGACAGAGAAGGCACCGGAGGTGCGCTCGCAGCTGGCGAGCACAGCGCAACGGCTGACGAGCCAGGACACGCTGCCGCTGCTGCACAACCTCATGAAGCACAAGGAAGACGCGAGAGATCCACACATCCCGCTGCTGATCTGGCTGGCGTACGAGCCGCGCGTGACGGCCCAGGCGACCCCGGCCCTGGACTGGCTCAAGCAAAACGCGCCGGGCAACGCACTGGTGACGAACGAGATCGTACCGCGGACGATCCGCCGCCTGGCGGCGGCGGGCAAGGCCGAAGACCTGGCCGCGTGCGTCGCCTTCCTTGGCGAGGTGACGGATTCCGCAGTGCGGCGGCAAGCGCTGGAGGGCCTGACGATTGCGCTCAAGGACCGGCAAGTGGCGGCGCCGGCCGAGTGGAAACGCGTCTTCCCCCTGTTGCTGAACGACGGCGACGGCAAGGTACACAGCCTGGCCCGGCGCCTGGCGATCAATTTCCAGGATCGTGAGGCCGTCCGCCGTGCCCTGGCCATCGCCGCCGATGCGAGCAAAGCCGTCAGCGACCGGCTCGACGCGGTGCATGACCTGGCCCTGGCGCACCCGCCCGAGGCACGCCTGGTGCTTCAACGTCTTTTGGCATCCGACAAGGATACTTCCGTGCGGCGTGCTGCCTGTCGCGCGCTCGCCTCCTACGACACTCCCGAGGTGTCGCGTGCCGTGCTGGCCGGGTACGCGAGCTATCCGGCGGAACTCCGCGCCGAGGCGGTCAACCTGCTGGCCGTCCGCAAGGCGTGGGCGCGCGACTTGCTCGAAGCGGTCGGCGGCAAGCGCGTGGAGCGCAAGGACGTGGGCGACAACACCATCCTGCGCATCCGCGCCTTTGGCGACAAGCAGCTCAACGGCCTGATCGAGAAGGTCTGGGGCCGCTTCCGCGACACGCCCGCCGAGTTGAACGCGCTCATCGACAAGATGCGCGGCCAGCTGCACGCGGGCCGCGCCTCCTTCGAGCGCGGTCGCACGATATTCGTCAATCAATGTGCGAAATGTCACAAATTTGACGGCAAGGGGCACGAGGTCGGCCCGGTGCTCGACGGGGCGGCGCGCGACATCGAGTATTTGCTAGTGAACGTGCTCGATCCGAACCGCGTCGTTGGCCAGCCGTACTATGTGCGCGTGGTCGAGTTGAAAGACGGCCGGTTGGAAACGGGCCTGTTGCACGCCGAGGACGAAACGTCGATCACACTCAAGGTCGAGAACGATCAGTTGAAGGTGATCCAGAAGAAGGACATCGAGGGCAAGGTGCGCGTGCTGGAGAAGTCGGTAATGCCGGAGGGCCTGGCGAACGCGATGACAGTGCAGGACTTCCGCGACCTGATTCGCTACACGATGGCTCATCCATTCCTGACGGAGGTGGCGGTCGCGGGTCAGGCCAGCGTGAAGGCGGAAGGCGTGAGCCCGCCCAACCTCAAGGGTGTAGACTGGACGCGGCCGCTCGTTGGCGCGCCCGGACGAATCCCCCTGCCGGCGAGCAAGGAGGATGGGGTGGCGCTGGTGGCCACGGAGGTGACGGCGCCCGAGGCACTCAAGACGCGCCTGCAGCTCGGGGCGACACAGCCGGTGCGCGTGTGGCTGAACGGCGCCCTGGTCTACAAGGGCATCCCAGGGAGTGGCCGGGCAGAACCGGACCAAGACGGCGCTACGGTGACGTTGCGACCTGGGGTGAATCGCTTGCTGTTTGAGGTGCGTTACCGCGGCGACATCGAGGCGCTGTATGCGCGCCTCCTCGACCCCGAGCGCAA
>DASPXY010000880.1:0-5334 GCA_035637055.1 Gemmataceae bacterium
TCTTCGTCCTGCTCCTGGCTGGCCCCGCCGTCCGGGCCGAGCAGCCGAAGAGCGCAGCGGGTCAGGCGAAGCGGCCGAACATCCTGTTCATCGCCGTGGACGATCTCAACGACTGGGTCGGCGTACTCGGCGGCCATCCGCAGGCGCGCACTCCCCACCTGGACCGCCTCGCCGGACGCGGTTGCCTCTTCACCCGCGCCTACTGCCCCGCTCCTCTCTGCAACCCCTCGCGTACGGCAGTGCTCACCGGGCTGCGTCCCTCGACCACCGGCGTTTACCTCAATAATCAGCCGTGGCGGCCGGCGATGCCCGACGCGGTCACCTTGCTCCAGTACCTGCGGGCCAACGGCTACCTCGTCCTGGGCGGCGGCAAGATATTCCACTATAACGATGCCAAATCGTGGGATCAGCACGTCTTCCCGAAAAACAAGGTGCCCGCCAAGGAGTATCCCGAGCGCGGCATCGGCGGCAACATGATCTGGGGACCGCTCAAGGCCGGTGATAGCGACCTGACCGACGGCCAGCTGAGCGACTGGGCGATCGGCAAACTGAAAGAGAAGCACGATAGGCCCTTCTGTCTGGCGGTCGGCTACATCAAGCCGCACTTACCCTGGTACGCCCCGAAAAAATACTTCGACATGCATCCGCTGGACAAGATCCAGCTGCCGAAGGTGCTCGACAACGACCTGGACGACGTGCCGCCCGCAGGCATCAAGATGGCCAAGCCGGAGGGCGACCATCGGCAGATCGTCAAGGCGGGCTTGTGGAAGGAGGCGGTCCAGGCGTACCTCGCCTGCAGTTCCTACATGGACGCCCAACTCGGCCGGTTGCTCGAAGCCCTTGCCCAGAGCCCGTACGCGGACAACACGATCATTATCCTCTGGAGCGATCACGGCTGGCATCACGGCCAGAAGCAGCACTGGCGCAAGTTCGCCCTGTGGGAGCAGACCTGCCGCGTCACCTTCACAATCACCGCGCCGGGCGTAACGCAGCCGGCCCAGCGCTGCGCTCGCACCGTCAACCTGCTCGACATCTACCCGACCGTGCTCGACCTCTGCGGCCTCCCCGCGAAGAAAGGTCTGGAGGGCCATAGTCTGGTGCCGCTGCTGCGCGACCCGCAAGCTCCCTGGGACCATCCATCGCTGACAACGTACGGCCGGAACAACCACAGCCTGCGCACTGAGCGCTGGCGTTACATCCGTTACCGCGACGGGAGCGAGGAACTCTACGACCACGACAACGATCCGCTGGAGTGGAAAAACCTGGCGAAGGATCCGCGTTACACCGAACTCAAGAAAGACCTGGCTTCCAAGCTGCCGAAGGTGAACGCTGCGGATGTCCCCGCGAAGAAGGAGAAACAAAAGGAGAAGAACAAGCTCCTCCCAACCGCGGCCAGCGACCTCCTGTTGCGTGCCTCGCCGATGACTGAACAGCCGCCGGAGCGGCCTTGGCGTACCTTGCCCCTGATCACCGGCGGCAAGGTGGATAAGAACTGGGCTCAGATCGGCTGGGGTGGTTTTGTCGTTGAGAACGGCAGTTTGCGCACCGAGTGCGACGAGCGCGGAATGGGCCTTTTACTCTACCAAAAGGAGCGATTCGGCAATTGCCAGATCCGAGTCGTGTACAAGGTCAAGGATGCCCGGTCCAACTCGGGCGTGTTCGTCCGCATCGCCGACGGCATTCTGGAGCGAGTGAACGAGAAAACGCCTCCTGTCGAGCGCGACAAGCAGGGCAAGCTCTCGAAGGAGATGCTGAAGCGTTTGATGGAGGCGTCGGCGAAGGAACAGGGGCCGTGGTACGCGGTGCATCACGGCTACGAGGTGCAGATCTGCGACGACGCCGATGCCTACCACCGCACCGGGGCGATCTACTCGCTCGCGAAGTCGGCCGGATTGCCGAAGCCGTCGAGCGACTGGCGAACGCTGCTGATCACCCTCAAGGGCAACCTGGTGCTTGTGGATCTCGATGGCAAACGGGTTACCACCTTCGACCCGGAGGGTAAGGACGTCCCGAAGGCCAAGGCGTGGCACGAGCCGCGCCGCGAACCGCAGCGGCCGCAGGTCGGCTACCTCGGCCTGCAGAATCACGACCCTGGCGACGTTGTCTACTTCAAGGAGGTGAGCGTCCGGCCGCTGGGCGACGCGCCCTAACAATCCAGCGCTACGCAGCGAACGCAACGAGCGCAAGCGCAGGCGGGGCTCTGTCTTGCTCCCCTCGCCCCTGTACTCGGGGGCGAGGGGTTGGGGGTGAGGGGGGAATAGCGTCAAAGCAGTGCTTGGCTTGCCCCCTCACCCCCAAGGGGCGAGGGGAGAAAAAACACCAATCCTCGCCGCCACCCGCCCCGTCTAATGGTCAGACGCATAAGATAAACCTGCGCCCTGACTCGTAACTCCGCGGCCTCCAAAGAGGCACCGGCCGCGTCGCGAAACGCAAGGGGATGGAACATGTCTCGAACCTGGAAACTGCGTGGCCTGGCCGTCTTGGCCGTCGCCGTACTCGCCTGGCGCATCACCGCCGGCGGCACCTCCATCGCGGAACGGCGCGCGACCTTCACCAAGGCGCACGCCGCCGGCAACTTCAAGGACGCTTACGAGGGCTTGCGCAAGCTCGCTCTCGATCCGCAGAACGGCGGCTCTGAGGTCGGCAAGGATCTCGAACTCGCCATCAATTGCCTGCAGCGCCTCGGCCGCGTCGATGAGATCGACGAGTTCCGTGAGGCGATCATCGCGGCCCACAAGAGCAACTGGCGCCTGCTCGCCACCGCCGCCGAGACCTATGTCAAGGTCGAGCACTACGGCTACATCGTCGCCGGCAAGTTCGAGCGCGGCCACCGCCGCGGCGGCGCTCGCTACGTCAACGTCATGCCGCGCGACCGCACACGCGCCTTGCAGCTCATGCAAGACGCCCTCGCCCAGACGAAGAACGAGCAGGACAAGGCGGCACTGGCGAGTTTTCACATCCGCTTTGCCGACATGCTCATCACCGGCGCCGGCCATCATGAGCCGTGGCGGTTGCAGTATCTCACCGACCTGACCCAGTTGCCCGACTACGACGCGGGCAATTACGGTTACACCAATCACCAGGGCGCCCCGGTCGATGCCGACGGCAATCCGGTCTTCCATAAGTTGCCCAAGGGTTACGACACCGCAGAGAGCGACGGCGAGCGCTGGCGCTGGCTGCTGACGCGGGCGGCGGAGCTGGACACGGGCCGCCGCAACGAAACCGACATGATCTTCGCCGACTTCCTGCGCGGTCAGTTCGGTGTGCAGACGATGGCCTCCTACGGCCGTTTCGCCGACCGCGAGAACGACAAGAGCGGCACCTACGCCCTGCACACCCTCACGGAGAAGGAGACGATCGCCCGCCTTGCGAGCGGCGTGCGCCGCTTCGAGGTGCCTGATGAGTTCAGCTGGATTCGGATCTATCGTGAAGTGGCCGCCCGCGGCAAGACGAACTTCGGTTCCCGCGCTCGCGACACGCTTGCCCAGATCTTCGAGGATCGCCGGCAGTACGTGAAGGCCGCTGAAGGCTGGAAGACCGCCATCGCCGACTACGGGCCAGGCAACCAGAACTTCCGCCAGACGCGCCTCGATCAGATCGTCGGCAACTGGGGCCGCTTCGAGCCGCTCCAGGAGCAACCCGCCGGCACGAAGGCCACGATCGACTTCCGCTTCCGCAACGGCAACAAGGTGAGTTTCGAGGCCCACGCCATTCGCGTCGCGAAGTTGCTCGACGACGTCAAGGCGTACCTCAAGAGCAATCCCGGCCGGCTCGATTGGCAGTCAACGAACATCGCCAATATCGGCTATCGTCTGGTCGAGCAAGGGCAGCAGCAATACCTGGGTGACAAGGTTGCGTCCTGGGACATGGACCTCAAGCTGCGGCCCGCTCACGTGGACGACCGCATCACCGTCGCGACACCCCTGGAGAAGCCGGGCGCCTATCTGCTCACGGCGAAGATGGCCGGCGGCAACCTCAGCCGCATCATCGTCTGGGTCAGCGACACGATGATCCTCAAGAAGCAACTCGACGGCCAGGCGTATCACTTCGTCGCCGACGCCGTCACGGGTCAGCCGATCCCGCAGGCCGACGTTGAGTTCTTCGGCTGGAAGCAGGTGCAGGTCGCTCCCAACAAGAACGAATACCGCGTCGAAACGACGGCCTTCACCCAGGCCACCGATCGCGACGGCCAGATCCTCCTCGGTCCGGATCGGCTGGCCACCGGCTACAACTGGCTGCTCACCGCCCGCAAGGCAAAGGACGGCACCAAGGGGGCCGATCGCTTCGCCTACCTCGGCTTCACCGGCGTCTGGTACGGCCGGCGCCACGACGCCGACTACAGCGCGACGCGCGTCTTCACGATCACCGATCGCCCCGTCTATCGGCCGGAGCAGACGGTGCAGTTCAAGGCGTGGGTGCGTCACGCGAAGTACGATCAGGACGACACGTCGGACTTTGCGAATCAGCCGTTCCTGGTGCGGATCAACGACCCGCGCGGGCAAAAGGCGTTCGAGAAGCAATACACCGCCGACACCTACGGCGGCATCGCCGGCGAGTTCCCGCTGGTCAAGGGCGCCATGCTCGGCGTCTACAGCATCCAGATCATCGACCCGCAGAACGTCAATCGCCATCTCGGGTCCAGTAGTTTCCGTGCCGAGGAGTACAAGAAGCCCGAATACGAGGTCAAGGTCGATGCCCCGACCGAGCCGGTGATGCTCGGCGAGAAGATCACCGCGAACGTGCAGGCGAAATACTACTTCGGCGCTCCGGTAACGAAGGCGCGCGTCAAGTACAAGGTGCTGCGGACTCCGTACTCGGGTGACTGGTATCCGCGCGGCGACTGGGACTGGATGTACGGCCGCGGCTACTGGTGGTTCGCGGCGGACTATGGATGGTATCCCGGCTGGGCCGAATGGGGCTGCCGCCGGCCCATTCCCATCTGGTGGCGTCAGCGCGCACCGATGCCGGAATTGGTGCTTGAAAACGAGGTCGATATCGACGCCGACGGCACGGTCAAAATCCCGATCGACACTGCCCCGGCGAAGGAACTGCATGGCAATCAGGACCATCAGTATTCGATTTCCGTCGAGGTAGTGGACGAGTCGCGGCGGAGCATTGTCGGCACCGGCAACGTGCTGGTGGCGCGCAAGCCGTTCCGCGTCTTCACATGGCTTGACCGCGGCCACTATCGCGCCGGCGATACGATCAAGGCCAGCTTCAGGGCGCAGACGCTCGATCAGAAGCCCGTCGAGGGCAAGGGCGACCTAACGCTGTTCAAGATCAGTTACGACGCCAAGAACGAGCCGGTTGAGAAGGCAGTGCAGACGTGGAACG
>DASPXY010000881.1:0-3238 GCA_035637055.1 Gemmataceae bacterium
CAACGCCGTGCGACATCACCTTGGCGCGCAGGCGGTATTGGTCGCGGTAGTCCTCCCACATCGAGACCAAGTTCGGCGGACAGATGATCAGCGTCTCGAGCCCAAGATCGTCCTCGAGGACGCGCGCGAGGGCGGTGGCCATCAGGGTCTTGCCCAGGCCGACGACATCACCGATGAGGACGCCGCCCCGCTTGTTGAGGTGGTGGGCGGCGATCTGGACGGCCTTGACCTGGAACTCGAAGAGCTTGTTGCCGAAATCGCTGGGGATGCGAAACTCCCTGATGCCGCTGAGGGCCTCCTGGGACAGGTGGTAGGCCATCTTCAGATAGATGTGGTATGGCGGCACGGGCTTTTCGCGTGCCCAACTTTCTTCCAGGATGCGGACCAGGTCGTCTGAGATGTCGAGGCACCAGTCGTCATTCCAGCGTTCCTCGAACCAGCGGGCGAGTTTGGCGCAGGCGTCATGGTCGAGGACGTCCACATTCAACTCACCCTGGCCGCGGAGGCCGGCGAGGGTGAGGTTGCTACTGCCGACAAAGCCGGTGGCCGGGTTGACCTTGTCGGGGCGGAAGAGCAGGTAGAGCTTGGCGTGGAGCGGATAGGCGAGGAACAGTTTGACGACGACCTTGCGGGCCTTGATTTGCGCGGCCAGGCGGCGCAAACCAGCCTCGTCTTCGTTGGTGGGGGCGCCGACGGTGAGCTGCTCGCGGAAGTCGTCGATCAGCTGTTTCTTCAGGCGCAAGGCGGTGGCGTTGTCGATGTCGTCGTCTGCCCGGTCCAGGCGGAAGAGGGCACGGAGGTCTTCTTGCGGGAGGCGCTGCATCCCGACGAGGAGGCGACAGCACTGCCCTTCGCCGCCAGCCCAACGCTCAACAGCAGCATCGAGTTGCTTCCAGCCGCGGAGGTTGAAGTAGCCGACGCAGAAGTCGGCGCGGTTGGCGACTTCCAGGGTTTCGCGCAGGGCGTCGCGCAGATGTTGTTCGATGTTGTCGAAGATGCGCGGCATGAGGGCGGGCTCCTCGGTGATGAGGCGCGGGGCCGGGAGCCCTCCGCGCCGGGGACGTTGGCAACCTCGGGCATGTGGCGGTGGTGATGCGGAAACCGCCCGTCGAGGACTTCGCTTGTCATCGGAGGGGTTTGAGCGATGGCCCGGGTTGTATGGAATAGTCTAACCGGATGGTGCGCGAATGCAACCACGGAAGCGCATGGGCCGAAAAGGTACCAGGAATCGAATCATTAACAGGATAGCTATTATCGCTATTTAAGATCACTGCAGCGAGAACCCATCCGTGGGCAGCGCGGCTGCACCTTCCCATGAAGCGGGCACCCCGAACGTCCGGAGCAGCCTGAGGAGGGTGTCCGGGGGAGGACAAAGGGGGACAGGCACGTTTTCCGCGTCTCGGGATACGATAAGGTGCAGATGCCCTTTCCCTGCCCCACATGGCCAGCTGCTTGGGGCCGCTGGCGCCAAGGTGCGTCGTCTCAATCCTCTCCTCCCCGCCTCCCCGCTCAAGCGTCACGCTTGATCTTCGTTTCCTAATCCGCTTGCGCACTTCCCTGAGCGAGCGTACCTTGCGAGGATGATGCAACCAACCGACTCTCCCAGCGACCTTCCGCTGCCGACGGACCACGACCGCGAGAACGCCCGCCGGCGCCTGGAAATCGCCGAGCGGCAAGCGGCAGAATATGACCAGGTCGCTCGGTGGGCACTGGGGAAGTTCGGCCCCGGCTGGCTTCCCAGCCATCGCCATTTTCTCCTGGACAAGAGTGATGAAGAACGTCTGCGCTACAGCGGCGAGAGACCCACGCCGGCAGCGACGGTGTATACCATCAAGCATGCCGGCGGGCGCCGGCGGCATTTCACGGTTGCAGACGGCGTGGCGACGGAGCACGAGAGCATGGAGGCGGGTTTTGGGCCGATGCTCCTGGAACCGCACCCGACGAGCGGTTTTACAGACAAGGCCGGGCAATTCCACCACTACCACCGCTATTCGCTCTGCTGGTCGCCGTTCGAGCGCTACACCCCGAAGACCGCGGAGCAACTCGCCGCGCTGCGCGTGACGCGGGAGCGGAACAAGGCAGAGCGCGAGGCGCGGGAGTTCGCCGAGGAGTTCCCCCTCTTCGCTCTGATCGAAAAAGCGGAAAAGGAGGAGGGGCGCGGACGGTGACAGCCGCACGGCCCGTTTCGGTGAAAGCAGGGCGCGAATCAATGCCTGCCCTCACGCTCGCCACTGCTCTTGCCACGAAGGCGTTGAGAAAGGCTGCCAGGCGCTCCGTCCGGCCAGCTCTTCCTCCTGCTGATCCGGCCCGGCGGGCAGCGGGATCCGGCACCGCTGGCCGAGTAGAACCAAGCGTCACGGGCGCGGGTTGCCGGGTGGAGTCCGTGCCGGACGGAGCCGCACGCCACCTCCCATCGCACTGACCGGTACAATGAGGGCCAGAGGGCATTCATGGAAACGCTGGACTGGGACGACTATCGAGCGGACCGGGCACTGCCGAGCGTTATTTCATGATTTCTGGGTGCCGCTCTGCGGCATGAACGGCTGACACCCATAGCGCCCGGCTCAGGCGCCGCGCCTCCTCGTGGTCGGGGCCGAGGACAGGGCGCGCGGAGTGGGGCCTGGAGGACTTCTCCTGGAGGCAGCGCAGGCCGTCGGTGGCGAAGGCGTGCAAGGCGTTGTGGACGGTGCCGGTCGAGCAGCTGAGGGCAGCGGCGATTTGGCGGGGCGTCTGGCCGGCGGCGCTGGCCAGCAGGATTTGGCAGCGGCGCAGGGTGAAGACGTCCTGGGAGCGCAGGCCAGCTTGGAGTTGGCCGCGCCCGGAACAGCCCACGGGGCGGACGAACAAGGGTGGGTATCGCATACCCTCATTGTAAACCATTGCTCAAGACCTTTTTTGTGGCTGCATTAGCGCCCCTGCCCTGCATTCGGACGCGATAACTGTCAGCAAAAGGGATAACCCAACGGCGCCGCTCACTCGCGGTGGATGGTCCGCCGGTTGGGCGCGGAGAGCGACGGTTTGCAACATCAGAGTACCCCGGCGCTTCCAGTCCGGCGTTTCAGGGGCCGGCGGGCCGGCCGGATTCAGCAGCGGCCTTCGCCTGATCGCGCAGGGCGTCGAGCGACAGCCCGCCCGTCAGGTGAATCAACTCCTGGGCCATCGTTTCGAGTCGCTCCACCAGGGCTGCTGCCTCTTCAAGCAGGCCGCGCGCCGCCTGTTCTTCCAGGTCCGAGGCCAC
>DASPXY010000882.1:0-2222 GCA_035637055.1 Gemmataceae bacterium
CTCGTGGTGCGCGGCAGCATCAGACCGAGTTCGCCGAGGCTTCTGGCCCAGCGTTTGTGCTCCTTGTGGTAGGCGCGCTGGGCGTGATAGATGCGGTGCAGCACGTCGCGTGCCGGTCCCTCCGGGTCCGGGCGGAACGCCGCCATCCCGGGTTTCGCCGTCGAGAACTGCACGTAGCCCCACTTCTCCGGCCAGTGCATGTTGATCACCCCCTGCGGCGACCACACCCAGTTGTCCTCTTTCTTGCCCGCCACCTTGCGATATTTCCCCTCGACAATCTCGTGTTGCCACTGGACACGCGAAAAGTTGACGCGCCATTGCTGGCCGTCCTTCGGCGGTGCCGGTTGCCGGGTCGCCTCGCCGAGCGCCTTCCACGGAAAGGCGATCTCGACCGACCAGCCCCGATCGGTGTCGTGCGGATTGTTGAGAGTGCCGTCAACGTACACGGCCGATTTCAGGCCGGGAATCTCCCAATTGTTGAGAGCGTTACCGCCGTCGCGATAGGGCCGCGGCAGGAATAGATCCCAGGTCGTGTTCAGGGCGTTGATCTCGAACTCGTAATACTCGTGATTGTCGCCATCAGGGTCGATGAACACCTCGAAATCGTTGTCGTGAAAGATGACCGCGTCGTGCCGTGTCAGCGTGGCCCAGACGTGCGGTTCCTCGAGTTCGGCACCGACGTAGAAAAACTCGTCGTCCCAGAGCATCTTGACGCGCGTCCGGAAACGCGGCCGCGGCTTGCCGTCGCCCTCGATATCGACGAAATCCGCTGTCCAGGGGGCGTTGCGCCAGGCAGCATCGTCCAGTTTGCCGTCGATCTTGAGCGGCGCGGCGGCACGGTAACAGACGTAGCCCCTGGGAGGCACATAGGGCGCGGGCGGTTGGCCCGCAGGCTCCTGCCTGGCAGGGGCAGCGAGCTGGACGGGCAGGGCCGCGAGGATGAGGACGAGACCAGGGAGAACACGTTTGGACATCGCGTTTGTCCTGTTTGCGGGAGCGTGCGCGTCGCATGGGTGAGGATACGGTAGGAAAAACGGTGGTGCTTTTCCTGCGAACGCCGCGGTTTTTCGCCGCGGCGTCGTGGACACGGCGCGACAGACTGGTATCTTGCTCCGCAGGGGGAGGGGGAGGCGCCCTCGACCCGTTGACAACTCATCTTTGCGGGAGGAGTGCCGATGACCAGGTTCGCGACCTTCGCCCTGGCCCTGTTCGCGGTGGCCGTGCTGCTGATCACGGGCACCGTGGGCACGACGGGCGATCATAAGAAGGCCGAAGGCGGCGGGATGGCCCATCCGAAGAAGGCCATTTGCGTCATCCAGTCGCTGACGGGCAGCAAGGACCAACCGAAGGTGTCCGGGTTGGTCGTGTTCACGCAGAAGGGCGACGAGGTGGAGATTACCGGCAAGATCACCGGCCTGACGCCCGGCCTGCACGGCTTCCACGTCCACGAGTTCGGCGATCTGACCTCCAAGGATGGCCTCTCGACCGGCGGTCACTTCAACCCCGACAAGATGCCGCACGGCGGCGCCAAGGCCGAGAAACGCCACGTCGGCGACCTGGGCAACGTCATGGCGGACGCGAGCGGCACGGCGGTCATCAGTACGACGGACAAGATCATCAAGTTGCACGGGCCGCATTCGATCATCGGCCGCGGCCTGATCGTTCACGCCAAGGCGGACGACGAGAAGACGCAGCCGACGGGGGACGCCGGTGGCCGCGTGGGCGGCGGCGTCATCGGCGTCGCCAACGACGCGCCGCCGAAGAAGTGAGCTCTTGTTCGTAGTTCCGCCTTTAGGCGGCAAGACGTCAAGCCGCCTAAAGGCGGAACTACGAACTACACGTCGGTTGCCTCTGCACTGACAACTAACAACTGGCGGGCGGTTCCTCGGCGTGGTTGGCCCGGAACCGCAGCTCGGCCTCCACAATGCGGGCGATCAACTGGACGAACTGCCGTTCGCGCTCGCTGCCGTCGAACTCCCCGCGAGCGAGGCGGGCGACCTCGGGCAGCAACTGGCGCAGGCCGGCCCAGAGTTGATCGCGCTCGGCCAGCGCTTGCAGGTGATCGGGATCCATACGCCTTTGATACCCCTGGCACCACAGGACCGGCTGCGGCGGATATTTGGGATAACCCGGATCGGTTTGCGACAGCCGGCAGAGCAGGAAGCGCGATCCCTTCGCACTAATGACTTCACGCATCCGGGCGCAGCTCTCGCAGAGGCTTG
>DASPXY010000883.1:0-3323 GCA_035637055.1 Gemmataceae bacterium
CCGATCGCGGACAGCGACGGCTACTTCCTGCTGCTGATCTCCCCACGCGCCGAACTGTCCAAGGAACAGCAAATCCCGCGCGACATGGTGTTCGTGCTGGACACGTCGGGCAGCATGCGCGGCAAACGCATGGCCCAGGCCCGCAACGCTCTCAAGTACTGCCTGAGCAACCTTGGGGCGAACGACCGCTTCAACCTCCTCAACTTCGCCACCACCGTCAACACCTACAGCGATAAACTCTTGCCCGCCACGACCGATCAAGTCGCCCAGGCGAAAAAGTGGGTCGATAACCTGGAGGCCAGCGGCGGCACCGCGATCAATGACGCCCTGACCGCCGCTCTCGCGCAGCGGACCGGCGATAATACGCGGACCTTTAATGTTGTCTTTTTCACCGACGGCCGCCCCACCATCGGCGAGACGAACGTCGGGCGGATTCAGAAAAACGTCCTGGCAAAGAACACGGCCAACACGCGCATCTTCACCTTCGGCGTCGGCGATGACGTGCATGCCACCTTCCTCGACCAACTCGCCGAGCAGAGCCGCGCCCTGAGCACCTACGTCCGCGAACACGAGGACATCGAGCACAAGGTGAGCAGTCTCTACAGCAAGATCAGCAACCCCGTGCTGACCGGCCTGAAACTGCACGTCGGGCCGGACGTGAAAATCGCCGAGGTGTATCCGCCGCAACTGCCCGACCTGTTCCACGAGACGCAACTCGTCGTGCTCGGTCGCTACAGCGGCAAGGGCCATGCGGCGATCAAGCTGACCGGCAACGTCGGCAAGTTCGCCAAGGAGTTCGTCTACGAGGTCAACTTCCCAGAGAAAACGAAGGACGACAAGAGCTTCGTCGAGGATCTGTGGGCGCGGCGGAAGGTGGGCTACATGCTCGACCACATTCGCGTCAACGGCGCACAGAAGGAACTGGTCGATGAGGTAGTCGTCCTGGCGAAGCGCTACGGCATTATCACGCCCTACACCAGTTACCTGGTCGTGCCCGATGCGGCGGTCCCGGTGGCCGCCGCTCGCCGCGTGCTCCCAGATGTCGCTCTGCGGCCCCTGCCACCGGCGGCGCTGGCCCCGCGTGAGGAGGGTGGGAAAGACAAGAAGGTGGGCGACTTTGTCAAGGGCCTCACCAAGGGCACCGGTTCCAGCAGCGGCGGTCCCAAGGGCGGCGGGGTGCCCGGCTTCGGCGACGAGCGCAACAAGTTCGAGGAAGGCCGCAAGGACAAGGCGGATCCCAGTTCCAACACCCCCGATGGCAAGGCGAGGAAGGAAGCCACGGAGAAGAAGAAGACACTCGAGCAGGCCCTCCTCCTGCTGAATCACGACGACAGGGACGCCGTGCAGGCCGGTGGGCTGGGCGTCGACCTGTCGATGATCACGGAGAAGTTGCGTACGCAGACGCAGCTGAACCCGTCGGCGATGCGGCGCGTCGCCAATCGGAACTGTCTGGAGATCGGCGGCGTCTGGATCGATGAGGGCTTTGACGCCAAGATGAAGACCGTCACCATCAAGGCGATGAGCAACGCCTATTTCCGCCTGCTGGAACGCCAGCCGGGCGTGCGCCCGGTGCTGATGCTGGGCAACCATCTGGTGTGGGTGACGCCGAGCAACGTCGCCCTGATCATCGACACCAACGACGGCGTCGAGGAGCTGCCGGACGCCGACATTGATCGGTTGTTCGTCACCAGCAAGAAGTGACTCGCCTGCTGATCCTGTTCCCCCACGGCGGCTCGCCTTGCCGCCGTGGGGGTTCTTCTGCGTCCTGCCGACCACTGTCCGCGCTTGGTTGGAAAGCAGTTCGTCCTCCAGCCGATGTTGCCCTGGTTTGAACAAAGGAACCTTCGCGTCTCACCCTGGGCGTGTTTCTGCCTCGAATTACGCTGCGCCTCTGTCCTCGTCGCGTGCTTTCGTGACCTGCGCCCGCACTTCGTCGAGGGCGGCGAGGATGTCCTCGACCGTGGCGTTGCGGCGACGGCAGGTGAGAGTGACAAGGGCATTGCCCGTCAGGTAACGGAGTCGCTGGGTGAGCGGCGCCCCGCGGCTCTTGACGCCGGTACTCTTGGCCTTCCGCTCCTGCACCTGACGCTCGGTGTCAAGCGCGGTCAGACGTTTCTGGTTTACTTCGATCATTGCTTCTTGCTGGTCCTCTGGGGACAGCTGCGCCAGCGCCACGAGGTGCCGCTTCGTGACTGTCCCGCGCGGCCCCTGTTCTGCCTGTGCCTGGACCTCCGGGGCAAGTTTCAGCAGCGACAAGAGCCGTGAGATCTCGCTCTCGGGCTTGCCGGTGAGAGCAGCCAGTTCCTTCTGACTGGAGCCCGTGCTGTCTCGAAGCAGCGCCAACGCACGGGCAAGCTCCAACGGTTCCAGATCGCGGCGCTGCCAGTTCTCGACGATCTGGTGGACGAGGATTTCTTCCGCCTTCGGTGTCTTCACCCAGCAGGGGATTGCCGCAATGCCGAGGCTCTTGGCCGCCTGGAAGCGCCGCTCCCCCGTGATGACCTGGTACACGTTCGCGCTCTCGACGTACCGAACCGTGATCGGCTGGAGGATGCCGACCTTCTCGATGGACGCCGCCAGTTCCCACTGGGCCTTCGTGTCGAAGGCTTTGCGGGGCTGGTCGGGATCACGACGAATCCGGGACAGGTCGATCAGGAAGGCACCCTTGAGGCGCTCACGGTTGGCCAGGGCCCCGGCATGGGCCACGGTGTCCTCGTCAAGCGGCAGCGACTGCGACGGCCGGTACGCGCGACGTGCGGCGGCCTCCGCGGCTGCCGTGGATCCTTTCGAGACGGCGCTCGACTTCGGCGAAGAAGGCGCGAGCGATCCCGGCTTCTTCGCAGCGAGCGGCATGGAGGGTGATGGGAATGCGGTCGGTGACACTCTTCTCAAACTGTGCCAGATCGGGGATCACCGTGTCAAAAGCCTTGTCCCCGAAATGTTCCCGCAGCTGCCGCAGATAGCTCTGCTGGTAGGACCGCGCCCGCTTGAAGCGAGAGACGAGATAGCCGAGCAGCTGGAGACGCGGGTTGTAGCGGCTGTGGACGTACTCGATGGACGCAGTCACCTGCATGATGCCCTGGGCGCCCCAGTCGGCGGCTTCCATCGGGATGATCACCGCATCACTTGTGCAGAGAGCCGCGAAGCTCACGAGGCTCAGCCGCGGCGGACAGTCGAAGACGAGGTAGTCGTACTGGCTGCGGAGCGTGGCGACGGCCTCGACGAGCGACAGATGCAGATCGGCCTTCTCCCAGGCACGCTGATCGGCGAGGTCGAAGCGGGCGAGCTGCGAGCTGGCCGGCAGAACGTCGATGTGGGAGAAG
>DASPXY010000884.1:0-3355 GCA_035637055.1 Gemmataceae bacterium
GCCGTTCTCGGCACGGCTGCTGACCAACACGGCGCTGCCGCCCTGGCACAAGGCGACGGCGGAAGTACGGGCGATCTGCGGCCGCGCCGCGGAGCACTGCGCGGCGCGCGGCGTCGATATTGCCCAATTGGCATTGCAATACTCGCTGGCTCACGCCGACATGGCGACCTGCATCGTCGGTTCGGCGAACCCCGACAACGTCAAGAAGTGGATCGAATGGGCTGACGCGCCGATGGATCGGCAACTGCTCGGCGAGGTGCTGGAGATCCTGCGGCCGATCCACAATTGGTTCTACATCGAAGGCCGTCCGGAGAATAACGATCCGCCGAACTCGTCCCCGCTTGCGGGTTAGCGGTCTGGGAAGTGCTAACCCGCAAGCGGGCTTCCTTGGAGACCCGCCGATGAAAGCGCTTTCCCTTGAAGCGCCGAAACACTTCAAACGCATCGATGTCCAACCGCCCGACAAGCCGGGACCGGGTGAGGCGCTGGTGCGTGTGCATCGCGTCGGCATCTGCGGCACGGACATCAGCGGTTACCTCGGCAAGATGCCGTTCTTCAGTTATCCGCGCATTCCCGGCCACGAACTTGGCGTCGAGGTGCTCGACGTCGGCGCCGGGGTAACGCACGTGAAGCCGGGCGACCGCTGCGCCGTCGAGCCGTACATCAATTGCCAGCAGTGCTACGCCTGCAAACGCGGCCACACGAATTGCTGCGAAAAACACCAGACGCTCGGCGTCCACTGCGACGGCGGGCTGCGGCCACAGTTCCTCGTGCCGGCCCGCAAGCTGCACATCTCGCGCAAACTGGCCTTCGATCAACTCGCCCTCGTTGAAACCCTGGCAATCGGCTGTCACGCCGTCAACCGCGCCGCCCCGCGTCCGGAGGAATCGTGCCTGATCATCGGCGCCGGACCGATCGGGCTGGCCACGCTGGAGTTCGTCAAGCTGACCGGGGCGAAACTCATCACGCTCGACATGAACGAGCAGCGCCTCGACTTCTGTCGGCGCGTGATGGGCGTCCAGCACACGATCAAGCTGTCCGACCGCCTGGAGCAAGATTTACGCGACCTGACCGACGGCCATCTCCCCGACGTGGTCATCGACGCGACCGGCAGCAGTGCCTCGATGTCTGGCGCCTTCGGACTGATCACGCATGGCGGCCGTCTTGTGTTCGTTGGCATCACGACCGACGAGGTGAAGTTCCGCCATCCGATATTCCACAAACCGGAGGGCACACTGCTCTGTTCGCGCAATGCCCTGTCCGCCGACTTCGCGCGCATCATCGGACTGATCGAGGACGGCCGCATCGACACGCGGCCCTGGATCACGCACCGGACGGCGTTTGAGGAGTTGATTGAGGTGTTTCCGTCGTACACGCGGCCCGAGACCGGCGTCATCAAGGCCGTTGTCGAAGTCGGCGAGTGAATCCAAGCCCGAAGCGTAAGCGAGGGAGAATCCCATGTTGACGTTGGCGAAATACTCGTTCGGCGTTGGCGACCGTTTCGCGCACCAGGCGAAGGCGCAACTGGCCGCCTGCATGCTCGCCGTGGAACACGGGGCCGACGTCGTCCCGGTCTGGAACAAGTCGCACCGCGAACACCTGATCGTCGGCTCGCAGCCGGACAGCGTGCGGGCCGCGGCGGACGCGGCGGTGCGTGAGCTGAACTGGAAACGGCCCTATCATGTCGATGCCGACCACATCCGGCTGGAAACCGTCGATGGGTTCCTCGCCTCCTCGGATTTCTACACCATTGATGTCGCTGATTGGATCAGCCAACCCGCCGATCCGGCCGCGGTCAAGGCGTTTACCGCCAACCATCCGTTTCTCATTGGACGTTTGCGAATCCCTGGGATCGAAGAACCTTTTGAGACGCCACGGGCTGAGGTGGAGAGGATTGCAGGGAAATACCTGCGCGCCATCCAGGAGGCCGGGCGGATCTATCGGCACATCGCTGACGCCAAGGGGGAGGGCACGTTCATCACCGAAGTCTCGATGGACGAGACCGACAGCCCGCAGACTCCGCCTGAGCTGTTGCTGATCTTGGCCGCCATCGCCGACGCGGGGATCCCCATTCAGACGATTGCGCCGAAGTTCACCGGCCGCTTCAACAAGGGCGTGGACTACGTTGGCGACCTGGCGCAGTTCGAGAAGGAATTCGGGGAGGATCTCGCAGTTATCGCCTTTGCGGTTCGCAAATATGGCTTACCGGCGAGCCTGAAACTCAGTGTGCATTCCGGCAGCGACAAGTTCTCGATCTACGCGCCGATCCGGCGAGCCCTGGCACACTCCGGAGCCGGCCTGCACCTCAAGACCGCCGGCACGACCTGGCTGGAAGAGGTGATCGGCTTGGCGGAGGCCGGCGGCGAGGGGCTCGACCTCGCGAAGACCATCTACGCCAAGGCGCTTGAGAAACGCGACGCCCTGTGCGCTCCGTACGCGGCGGTCATCGACATCGACCCGGCCCGGTTGCCATCTGCCGATGTGGTCAAAGGGTGGTCGGCGGAGCAATTCGTCGCCGCCCTGCGTCACGATCCGACCTGTTCGGCGTTCAACCCCCATTTGCGACAGTTAATTCATGTCGGCTACAAGATCGCCGCCCAGATGGGCGAGCGTTACCTGAAGATGCTCGAAGCCTGCGAGCCGACGATTGCGAAGAATGTGACGGGCAACCTCTACGAGCGCCACCTCAAGCCGCTCTTTCTCAAGGGATAAAATCGATGAAGAATGACCTCTTTGATCTGTCCAACGAGATCGCCGTTGTCCTCGGCGGCACAGGCGTCCTCGGCGGCGCGATGGCCGACGCCCTCGCTACGGCGGGCGCGCGTGTCGCCATCATGGGACGCAACGAGGAACGCGGCAAGGAGCGCGTCCGCGCCATCGAGGCGGCAGGCGGGAGGGCGCTGTATCAACCGGCCGACGCGCTCGACCGCGACTCGCTGATGCGGGCACGCGACGCGGTGACGAAACAATGGGGACCGCTGAGCGTGCTCGTCGCGGCAGCGGGCGGCAATCGGCAGGACGCGACGCTGCCGCCGGGCGGCGATTTCTGCAAGCTGCCGCTCGCCGGTTGGCAGGGCGTTTTCGATCTGAATCTCATCGGCGGCGCCCTGCTGCCGTGCCAGGTCTTCGGCGAAACGATGCTGGCGGCGGGCCGGGGCAGCATCATCAACATCGCGTCGATGGCGGCCATCTTGCCGCTGTCGCGCGTGGTGTCCTACTCGGCGGCCAAGGCGGCCGTCCTCAACCTGACACTGTTCCTGGCGCGTGAATGGGCGACAAAAGGCATCCGCGTCAACGCAATCAGCCCGGGTTTTTTCCCCGCTGAGCAGAACCGGGCGATGCTCCTCAAACCGGA
>DASPXY010000885.1:0-12457 GCA_035637055.1 Gemmataceae bacterium
CGCGATCACGCCCAAGCCGAAGGGCAAGCCGACCTATCGCCTGGTGACGCAGATGCACGGCAGCCACGGCTATCGGCGCGTCGATGCGGGCAAGGCACTGGCGCGCGGCCTTGCGGGCAAGCTGCCGGCGAGTTGGCGGCATGCGGACGAGAACGCTGCCGTTGAGATCTGGCTGAGCATCAATGACGCGACGGCGGTGTGCGGCCTGCGTCTGTCGGACAAGACGATGCGGCACCGCACCTACAAGCACGAGCACCTGCCGGCTTCGTTGCGGCCGACGGTGGCGGCGGCGATGGTGCGCCTGGCGGGAGCGCAACCGGGACAGGTGGTTATCGACCCCATGTGCGGCGCCGGCACGATCCTGGCGGAGCAACTGGTCGAGGGCCGACGCAGCGGCGCGAATCTGCGGGTGCTCGGCGGCGACGTGGATCCCGCGGCAGTCAAGGTCGGCGGGGCTAACTTGCGCCGTCTGGACATGGAGGATCTTACCCGCTGGGACGCCGGGCGGCTGCCGCTGGACGATACGAGCGTCGATCGGATTGTCTGCAATCCGCCATTCGGCAAGCAGATGGGCGAGCCGGAGGAGATCGCCCCCCTCTACCAACGTATCGTCCGTGAGTGGGACCGAGTGTTGCGTCCTGGCGGGACGGCGGTAGTGTTGGTCGCTGACGTGCCGGCCCTGAGGGAAGCGGCGCGGGCGGTCGGCTGGAAGGCGGGGCGACAGGTGCGCCTGCGCGTGCTGGGCCAAAAGGCGACCATCACGGTTTGGCGGAAAGAGTGACAAGGTGACAAGGTGACAAGGTGACGAGGTGAAGGATGGCTGCTTCCGTTCACCTTGTCACCTTGTCACCTTGTCACCTTGTCACGTTCGAGGGCCGCCAACTCCGGTTTGACGATCTTGTCGTAGCAATGCGGGCAGATGCCGTGCGTGAATTTGGTGCCGGAGTGGGCTTCGAGGTACGCCTCGACCTGGGCCCAGTAGTTCTCGCTATCACGGATTGACTTGCAGTACATGCAGATCGGCAGCAGGCCGCGGAGTTGATGCACCTGCTTGAGCGCTACTTCCAGCTGATGGACGCGGCAGGCGAGGTTCCGCTGCAGGTCGAGCACACGCCGACCCGTGTGCAGACGCGCCTCCAGTTCGCCCAGGTCAAAGGGTTTGGTGATGTAGTCGTCGGCGCCGCCGCGCAGACCGGCGACGACGTCGGAGCGGCTCCCGCGCGCCGTGAGCAGAATCAGGTACGCCGGCCGCGGGTCGGTCAGTTCGCGGACGCGGCGGCAGAGCTCCCGGCCGTCGATGCCGGGCATGAGCCAGTCCAGGATCGCCAGTTCCAGATCGCTGTCGGTGAGGAACGCGCGCCAGGCCGCCAGGCCATCGGCGACCGCGGTCACTTCGTAGCCCCACTCGCCCAGGACCGTTTCCAGCATCCGCCGCGAGACGCGGTCGTCTTCGGCCACAAGGATCTTCACAACGCCCTCTCTTCCATCCGTTACCGTCTGGCCGGCCGAGGCATTGGTGCCCGCCGATTGGAACAACTATAGCATGGACCTTCGGCGTTGCCCGGACCCGAGGCCAAAATCGTTCCTGTCTCCCCTGAGAAAGTGCCTGAAACAAGGCCCTTTTTCGGCCCACGTCGAAGAAATGCGGCCGGCGCAGAAGCAGCGGCCCCGGCCACGGGTTGCAACCGGTGGGCTTTCCGATATGCTGCCTCCGGACTTCCCTCCAGGAGACGCCGTATGGACTGGTCGGCCCTGCGCGACGCGATGCCCATCACCCGGCAATGGGCCTTCTTCGATCATGCCGCGGTCGCGCCGCTGACGGCCGCCGCCCGGCGGGCGCTGCTGGAGTGGGCCGACGACCTCACGGGCAACGGCGTCGTCGGCGAGGCACGCCGCAACCGCCGCGTCGAGCAGACGCGCGCCCTCGCGGGCCAGCTCTTGGGCGCCGATCCGTTCGACATCGCCTTCGTCAAGAATACGAGTGAAGGGATCGGGATTGTCGCCGAAGGGTTCCCCTGGCGCTCCGGCGATAACCTGGTGACCAGCGCCGACGAGTATCCCGCGAATCGTTATCCGTGGATGAACCTGGCGAACCGCGGCGTCGAGGTGCGGGCGGTCCCCAGCCGCGACGGGCGAGTGCTCATCGACGACCTGCGCGCAGCGATGGATGGCCGCACGCGCCTGCTCAGTCTCAGTTTCGTCGAGTTCGCCACCGGCTTTCGCAACGATCTCGACGCGGTCGGCGCCTTGTGCCGCGAGCGCGGCGTGTATTTGTTCGTGGACGCCATTCAGGGATTGGGCGTCTTGCCGCTCGACGTGCGGCGGACGCCGATTGATTTCCTCGCCGCCGATGGGCACAAGTGGCTGCTGGGGCCAGAGGGAGCGGGGCTGTTCTACATTCGCCGTGAATTACTGGACTTGCTGTACCCGGTGGGAATCGGCTGGAATAGCGTTGTCGGGGCGAACGATTTCTCGCGCATCGACTTTCGGCTCAAGCCGCACGCCGGACGCTGGGAGAGCGGCACGCTGAACGTCGGCGGCATCACCGCCCTGGGCGCCAGCCTGGAGTTGCTGCTCGGTGTCGGCATCGCCGCGCTTGAGGCGCGCGTCCTGGAACTGACCGACGAACTGTGCGCGAAGGCGCAGCGGCTCGGTGTGACGCTGTTTAGCAGTCGTAAGCCCTCGGAAAAGTCCGGAATCGTGTCGTTGGTGGTTCCCGGCGACGTCCGCGAGCTGGTGCGCCGCTGCCGCGAGCGGGGCATCGTCGTCAATCAGCGGGCGGGGCGGCTGCGCGTCAGTCCGCATGGTTACAACACGAGCGAGGAGATCGATCGTCTCGTGGAAACTCTCCGCGTTTAGCCGCGGTTCGGAGAACCGCGCGGAGCATCATCCCGCGCGGTTCTCCGAACCACGGCTAAACGAGCCATTCTGGAAAGGATCCCCATGTCCCCGGTCCGCGACCATGAAATCGCCGTCTACACCGGCGTCTTCGACCCAGTCCACCTCGGTCACCTCGACGTCATTCGCCGCGGCAGCCGCATTTTCGAGCGCCTGGTCGTCGGCGTCGGTATCAACCCGGAGAAGTCGTCGATTTTCAGCCCCGAGGAGCGCGCCGACCTGGTGCGGCAGGTGGTCGCGCCACTGCACAACGTCACGGTGCGCACCTTCAGCGGGCTGGCGGTCCGCTTCGTCCGCGAGGTCGGCGCCCGCATCATGCTGCGCGGCCTGCGCACCACGAGCGACATGGAGTACGAGTTCACCATGTCGCTGACGAACCTGGCCCTCGATCCCGAGATCGAAACGGTCTTCCTGATGGCCAAGGAAACGTACTCGCACATCAGCGGCACATTGCTACGCCAGATCGCTGCTCTCGGCGGGGATCTTGAAAAGTTCGTGCCGCCCGAGGTCAAGGCCGCCCTCGAAGCGCGCGCCCGCGAGCGGCAAGACAAGAAGGAGTGACCCCATGCCCGATCAGGTGCTCCCCAAGCCCCAACCGCAGGCTCTCGATGAATTCCTGCGCGAGCAGGGCCGCGCGTTGCGCGCTGCCGATCAGCCGCCGAAAAGTCGCGACGCCTGGCGGCAGCGCCGCATGCAACTTCGCCAAGCGATCCTCGCCGCGATGGGGCCGATGCCCGAGAAGCCCTGTCCTCTCAATGCCCGTGTCCTCGGCGCGCTCAAGCGTCAGGGGTACCGGATCGAGAGGCTCGTCTTCGAGAGCCGGCCCGACGTGTGGGTGACGGCAAATGTCTACGTACCCGACCCGGTAAAAGGGAAATTGCCGGCCGTGCTGGTCGTCCACGGCCACTGGGCCGGGGCACGGCGCGACCCGGTCGTGCAAGCCCGCTGCCTGGGGCTGGTGAAACTTGGGTTTCTTGTGCTGGCTGTCGATGCGTTCGGCGCCGGCGAGCGCTACACGGCGCCGGCCCCCGGCACCTATCACGGCGCGCTCTACGGTAGCACGCTCTGGCCGACGGGGCACACGCTGCTGGGAATGCAGGTCTACGACAACCAGCGCGCGGTCGATTACCTGCGCTCGCGGTCCGAGGTGGACGGCGACCGGCTCGGCGTCACCGGCGCTTCCGGCGGCGGCAACCAGACGATGTACGCCGGCGCTCTCGACGAGCGTCTCAAGGCGGTCGTGCCGGTCTGCTCGGTCGGCACCTATCAAGCGTATCTGCAGGCAGCCTGCTGTGTTTGTGAGGTGCTGCCGGGAGCGCTGCGGTTCGCCGAGGAGGGCGACGTGCTGGCGATGGTCGCCCCGCGCGCCCTCATGGTGATTAACGCGACGCGCGACGCCTTCCAGTTCAGCGTCGGCGAGGCGGCGCGCAGCATCGCCCGCGCCCGGCCGGTGTTCAAGCTCCTCGATGCCGCGGAAAAACTGCAACATACGACCTTCGAGTCGGGGCATGCTTACAGCCGGCCGATGCGTGAGGCGATGTACGGCTGGATGACGCGCTGGCTCAAGAACGAGGGCACCGGCAAGCCGATCCCCGAGCCAAAGCACGAGATCGAGAAGCCCGAGGATCTGAGTTGCTACCCAGGCGGCAAGCGACCGAAGGGGTTCCTCTTGCTGCCGCAATTCGCAGCGCGCGAGGGGCGCGCTCACCTGGCGCGACTGAACGCCTTCAAGGCGGACCATGTCGAGGACTGGGATTCCGTCGCCGTTTATCGCCGCACGCAACTCCGCCGGCAGGTCTTCGGCGACTTCCCCACGGCGCCGAAGCCCGCGGCCGAACTGGGCAAGGCGGAGGTCGCCGGACAGGTGCGCACCACGCCGGTGTTGCTGCGTCCCGAGGCGCGGCTGCCCCTGCCGGCACTCCTGCGACAGCCCGTCAAGCAGGAAGGCCAAAGTCCCGTCTGTATGTTGCTCCACCTCGGCGGCAAAACCGAGGCGTTGCGTCATGCGCTGGCGCCGGCCCTGCTCGAGCGCGGCTGGGCGGTGCTGGCGCCGGATTTACGCGGTACGGGCGAGACCAGACCGGCAAGTGATGCGATCGCCAGGGCGCCGGACCACAACAGCGCCGAGCACGCCCTGTGGATCGGGCGGCCGCTGCTTGGTCAGTGGGTCTTTGACGTGCAGTGCCTGCTCGACTGGCTGGCGCTGCAGCCGGCGCTGGATCGACGCCGCGTCGCCGTGGTCGGCATCGGTCAGGCGGGCGTGGTCGCCCTGTGCGCCTCGGGAATGCTCGACGACCGCGTGACGGCGGCCGCGGCCCTCGGCACGCCGGCGAGCTACGTCACCGACGAGCCCTATCCGGCAGGGACACGCATGGGCCTGCTGGCGCCGGGCATCCTGCGCGTCGGCGACGTCCCGCACCTGGCAGCGCTGACGGCGCCGCGCCGTCTGGTGATCGCGGAGGGCTTATCAAGCCAGGGCAAGCCATTGGCGGCCAAGGCGCTGCGGGATGCCTTCGCCTTCACGCGCTCGATCTACGCGCTGCACAAGATGGACAGGCAACTGACACTGGCGGAGTCAGTCGTCGCGAAAGAGGTGGTGGCCGCGCTGAGCTAACCGATGAGTCCATGTGATGCCAACTTACCTCCAACACCTCACAACCCGGCTGACCGACGGCCTCCAGCGCCTTCCCGCGGCGTCGCGCCTCCAGCATGTGGGCTACCTCCGCGCCTGTCAGAACCCCGACGGCGGCTTCTCCGGCCGCGAAGGCGGCTCCGACCTCTACTACACCGCCTTCGCCTTGCGCGGCCTGGCTGTCCTCGATGCCTTGACGCCAGAAGTCTGCGAGCGTGCCGCCGCCTTCTTGCGGCAGAGCCTGACGGGACGGACCACGGTTGTCGATTTCTACTCTCTGCTATATGCATGTTTGCTAGTGCAGACGGGCGGGGGTCCCGACGTGCTCGCCGATAGCCCGGCGGACTGGCCCGACCGTGTCGCCGCGACTCTGGAGTCGGTCCGCGCTCCGGACGGCGGCTATGCGAAGGAGCCCGGCGCCGTCTCGGGCAGCACCTATCACACCTTCCTTGTCGGGCTCTGCTACGAGTTGCTCGGCCGACCGTTGCCCCGCTCCGACGATGCGGTCCGTTTCGTCCGTTCGCGGCAGCGCGACGATGGCGGCTATGTCGAATTCGCCCCGATGCGGCGCAGTGGCACCAACCCCACGGCGGCCGCAGTCGGCGTGCTGCAGATGCTCGGCGCGGGGCCGACGCCCGAGGAGCGCGAGCGCGTCGTCGCCTTTCTCGCCGAGACCACCTCCGCCGAGGGTGGCCTGCGCGCCAACGGCCGCATCCCCGTCGCCGACTTGCTGTCCACCTTCACCGGCTGCTGGACGCTGGCGCAGCTCGACACGCTGGACCGCATCGATGCCGTGGCCGCCCTGGATTATGCTCACTCACTGGAAGGGGAGAAGGGCGGTTTCCGGGCGGGCATCTGGGACGAGCGCTGCGACGTCGAGTACAGTTTCTACGGTCTTGGCGTTCTCGCCTTGCTATCGTAACGGATCACTCGACGAGGCCGGCCAACTCTTGTCGAAGACGCTTGAGGACGCGGCTCTTGGCCAGCAGCACGGAGTTCAGCGAGAGGCCGAGTGCCGTGGCCACCTCTGCCGCCGCCGCGCCTTCGAGGACGTGCCGGCGGAATGCCTGCCAGGTCGCCGGCGCGAAATCGCCCTGCACGCGGCGCAACAGCGAGCCTGCCACGTGCTCGTCGTGCTCACGATCCCATTGGCGGCTCAGAGCGCTGTCGGGCGACTCCAAGTCGTCGAGCGCGCGCAGGAAGTCGCTGTCCCCGGTCGCCACCGGCCGGTACTGACGAGCGCGGAAGTAATTGCGGACGCGGTGCGTGAGGATGGTTCGCAGCCAGGAACGGAACGCCCCCTGCCCGCGCCGCTCGAAGCCGCCCACCTCGCGGAAGACCACGAGGAGTACCTCTTGAATCAGGTCGTCAATGTCGGCAGAGGACACCCCCGCCCGGGTCATCCAGTCACGAAGCAGCGGCTGGTACAGGTCGAGCAGCCGCCGCCAGTCGTCGTTGGTGGGCCTGCCGGCGAGGCGCTCCAGCAGGCTGAGGGAGGTTTCCATGAGTGCGGCCCCTTGGTCAAGGTTCCCACCCGTCGCCAGCGCTGCCGACAAGCGGATACTCACCGACGTGCCTTTGTCTGGAAATCGCGTCTCCTCTTGCTGCTGTCCAAAGGTTCAGCCAGAATGAGGCAAGTGAGGAACAATCTCTCGCCGATCTTTGTTTGGGAGGAAGCGTGTCATGATGATGTTGGTTGTTTGTGAAGTTCGTCCCGGGGTTGGAAAGGTGGACGTCTCAGTAGTCGTGCGGGATACGAACAACGTGCCCACCTTCCTCCATCTCGATCGCAATTACGTGGCTCACCGACACGGCAAGACCTATCTCCCCATTGGCACGGTCTATCGGGACAAGGAAAAGGGGGTCGCGCTCATCGAGTTTCCCGAGGAAGCAGACTCAGGAGCGCATCGGATCTGGGTGCCGCTGGCTTCTCTGCTGGAGCCGAATGGCGACTTTGCATGATCCTTTCGGATCGGGAAATCAAGCTGGCGTTGCGGCGTGACTTCCTTCGCATCACCCCGCCTCCTTCCGACGGAGCCATTTCCTCCACGTCGGTCGATCTCACCCTCCACGAGCAAATCTCCGTCTGGCTCCCACACCCCCAGGAGATGGTCGCGCCGGTCGTGGTCCACCCTGCCCGCCCAACTTTCGATGAGGTTCCGCTGCTGCGCGAACACGGCGCCACGTTGCTGCTCCCGGCCGCGGGATTCATCCTGAAGCCAGGCGCTCTTGTCCTTGGCTGGACGGAGGAGCGAATTCGCTTGCCTCTCACGTCGCGCCTGGCGGCCCGTGTGGAGGGGCGCAGCAGTCTGGCCCGGCTTGGCGTTGGCGTCCACGTCACGGCGCCGACGATTCATGCCGGCTTCGGCTCCCTCGATGACCCGCAGCATGTCGGCACCCGCATTCGTCTGGAGATCTGGAATTGTGGTCCCCTGCACGTCTGCCTCGAAAAAGGGATGAAGATCTGTCAGTTGATCCTCGAAGAAGTTCACGGCACACCAGAGAAAGGCTACGAGGGCACCTTCGCCACGCAAGCGCCGGAAGGAGTGCCGCCGGCGCCGCCGACTTCGGCATCCAAACCGCGAAAGCGGCGACGTTGAGACCTCGCCCGCGCCCTCCGGGTGCGAGAGTCAGGGCCTGTCCTTGGCCGTCGCCAGGTCGGGCAGCCGCCACAGGCGGAAGGCCCTGTCCCACCCGCCGATCAGCGCCCGGCGGCCGTCGGGGGAGACGGCCACCGCCTCCACGTTCCCCACGCCGGGGTTGAAACAATACAGTTCCTGGCCGGTCTCCGCGTCCCACAGCCGTACCGTCCCGTCCCAGTTGCCGGAGAGGACGCGGCGACCGTCGGGGGTAAAGGCGACGCCGTGTACCCAGCTCGTATGGCCCTCGAAGCGGCGCAGCTCCTTGCCCGTCTCCAGATCCCACAGCCGCAGCGTCCTGTCATAGCCGCCGGACAGGGCACGGCGGCCGTCCGGCGAAAACGCCACGCTCCGCACCGCCTCCGTGTGCCCTTCCAGGCGGCGGAGTTCCTTGCCGGTATCCACGTCCCACAGCCGCACGGTGGGCTCACTGCCCCCCCCGGAGAGGGCACGGCGACCGTCCGGCGAAAACGCCACCGTCTTGACGTCCTCGCCGTGGCCCTCGAAGCGGCGCAGCTCCTTGCCGGTGGGGAGATCCCACAGCCGCACGGCTCCATCCCCCAGACAGCAGGTCAGGGCGCACCTGGCGTCGGGCGCAAAGGCGGCGCACCAGACCCAGCCGGTGTGGCCCTGCAGCCGGCAGACCTCCTTGCCGCTCTCGGTGTCCCACAGCCGCGCTGTACCGTCTTTGCTGGCGGAGAGGGCGCGGCGGCCATCGGCGGACAGCGCCACGCTCGTGACGGGGTCCGTGTGGCCCTCGAAGCGGCGCAGCTCCTTGCCGGTGGCGAGATCCCACAGGCGCACGGTGGCGTCGTTGCTGCCGGACACGGCGCGGCGGCCGTCGGCGGAGAACGCGACGGCCGGGACCGCGTCCGTGTGCCCCTCGAAGCGGCGGATCTCGCCGACCTTCTCCGCAGCAACGGGGGATTTCGCGACGCGCTCGATCTTCGCCAGTTTGATCCCGCCGCGCGTCAGCGTCGCCTTGTGGATGTTCAGTTTCAGTCCCTCGGGCGCTCCTGTTAACTCCAATTCGTAGGTTCCGGAGCGGAGAACGAGCTTGATCTCTTTGTCTGTCTTCGTGTCAATGATGCGGACCACCTTGCCGCCTTGCTTGATGACGACCTCCACATCGTCGCTTTCCGTGGTGATGACCAGTTCGCCATTGTCCGTCTGGATACGGTAGACAACGACCCCTGCCCCCACCGTCGCCGCGAGCAGCAGCGCCACCGCGGCCGCGATCAACAGCCAGCGGCCGCGCCGCTTCTTTTCTTGCCGCAATCGGGCGAACGGCTCCAGAGCCGCGGCAACTTCGCCGGGCGTCTGATAGCGGTTCTCCGGCTTCTTGGCGAGCATCCGCGCCACGACTGCGGCCAGCTCCGGCGGCACCTCGGGGCACGCCTGGCGGACCGACGGCAGCGGCTGCTCGCGGTGGGCGAGAATCTTCAGCAGCGGCGTCGGCGCCGGGTACGGAACGCGGGCCGTCAGCAGGTAGTAGAGCGTGCAACCAAGGCTGTACACATCGGCGCGGCCGTCGGCGGTACGGGGATCCTCGGCCTGCTCGGGCGCCATGTAGTCGGGCGTGCCCATGACGACGTTCGCCTCGGTCAGTCCGTCGCCTCGCTCTGCCGTCAGCGCCGCGAGGCCGAAGTCGAGCACCTTCACCGTGCCGTCGGCGCAGCGGATGAGGTTCTCGGGCTTGACGTCGCGGTGGACCATGCCGCGCTCGTGAGCGTGCTGCAGGCCGAGCGCCGCCTGCCGCACGTACTCGCACGCCTCGGCGACCGGCAGCGGGCCGCGCTCCTTCACCAGCCGGGCGAGGCTAACGCCCTCGATGTATTCCATCACCAGAAAGTGCGTCTCACCGGCGTTCTCGGCATCGTAGGCGGTGACGATGTTCGGGTGCGCCAAACGAGCGGCGGCGCGCACCTCGCGGCGGAAACGCTCGACCGCAGCAGGGTTGGCCGTGAAGGTACGGTGGATCACCTTCAGCGCCACCAGCCGCTGCATGACGCGGTGTTCGGCCTCGAACACGCTGCCCATGCCGCCCTCGCCTAGCAAGCGCACGACCCGGTAGCGCTCGTGCCGCGCCAGTTCCGCCGGCATACCCGCGATGGGCTCGGGACCGGCCGAATCCGCGGAAGGGAAGGGCAGCGTCACCTCCTTGCCCGTAACTGGGGCCGGGGTCGGCGCTTGCGCCGCTGCCTCTGCCACGGTGTCGGTCGGGCATGGCGTCCGGGTGTGAACGCGGCGCAGCAACTCGATGAGGCTGTCGCCGGAGGCACCCGCCGCACGCTCCTGGCAGTTCGGACAGCCCGCGACGTGAACCTCGACGGCCGCCAGCGAGGGGTTGTCGAGCGTGCCGAGCGCGAACGCTTCCAGATCCGCGCTGCTGGGATGCTGTTCGGCAACGACCATCGGTCTTCTCCGTGGGACGAGGGAATGCTGTTCTCTATGAGAAGAAGTGCGTGGCGTGGCCAAGCCTGTCACGAATCGGAGCACAAACACCGACGAACCGACAAAACGCTGGCCTGCGCGTCCCTGCCCAATACCTTACGAAGTGGGAGCGCTGGGGCGCCTTGCCTTTCTCCGGAACGAGGGACTTGTGGTGAAATCACTTCTATTGCTCTCCGTACTATCCTTTTTCGCGACGATGCTGCCGGTCCAGGCTGGGGGCGATCCCGCCGCGAAGGCCGACTGGAAGGTTGGCCTCGCGCAGATCAAGATCACGCCCGAAAGGCCCGTGCCGATGTCCGGTTATGGGGGACGCACCAAGCCCTTCGAGAAAGTCGCCCAGGATCTGTATGTCAAGGCGCTCGTCCTCGAAGACCGCGACGGGCACCGCGCCGTTCTTGTCACCAGCGACCTGCTCGGTTTTCCGGCCGCGGTCGCCGAGCCAATCTGCCAGCGCATCGAGAAGAAAATCGGTCTCAAACGAGAACATATCCTCCTCAACTCCTCCCACACGCACGCGGGACCGCAGCTCAGCCTGAAGGCGACGGCCAAGGATGGCGGCGAGGCCCTGCGGACCGTCGAGTACACGCGGCAACTACAGGACAAGGTCGTCGAGGTGGTGGTGCAGGCGGCGGCAAAGTTGGAGCCGGCCCGTCTGTCGTGGGGCGGCGGCGTGGTTCACTTCGTCATGAACCGGCGCGAGTTCACCCCGAATGGCATCATCCTCGGCGTGAATCCGCGTGGGCTGGCCGACCGGACCGTGCCGGTGCTGCGCATCGACGGCGCCGACGGGAAGCCGCGGGCCATCCTCTTCGGCGCTGCCGTCCACGGCACCACTCTCGGAGCGGATAACTATCAAATCTGCGGCGACTACGCCGGTTTTGCCCAGGCGCACGTCCAGGAGCGCTACCCGAAGGCGCAGGTGATGTTCATGCTCGGCTGCGCCGGCGACGCGAACCCGTATCCGCGCGGCACGATGGAACTGACGCGAAAACATGGAACCGTGCTGGGCGAGGAAGTGTGTCGCGTCCTGGAAGGCAAGTTCCGCCCGGTGCGTGGGCCGCTGCGGATCGCGTTCGACCGGGCCGAGGTGCCGCTGCAGGCGACTCTGTCGCGGGCCGAGTTGGAGAAGATCGTCGCGGACAAGCGGAATGCCAAGGCGTTCGCGGCGAAGCAACTCCTGGCCCTGCTCGACCACGGCCAGAAAGTGCCGGCGCATTACAGCTGTCCGCTCACCGTCTGGCAGTTCGGCAGCGACCTGACGTTGGCCGGCCTGTCGGGCGAGGTTGTCGTGGACTACGTCCCGATGCTGGAAAAAGCGCTCGGGCCGAATCAACTGTGGATCGCCGGCTACTGCAATGACGTGTTTGGTTACTTGCCGTCGGCCAGGGTGCTGGCGGAAGGCGGCTACGAGACGCGCGGTCTGTACTCGGGCAGTGCCGGCTTGTTCGCCCCGGAGGCCGAGGCGGTCGTGGTCCGCACCATCCGCGAACTCGCCCGCAAGGCGGGTCGGAAACTGCCCGACTGACGAGGACGATCCGCCCTGTCCCGAGCCGTCCCGATTTGTCTCTCGCGGGACAGTCAAAGTCCCCTTCCCTTGGCGTCTGGCCAGCGGTAGCATGAAGTGTTGGGGAATTGGTTTTCATCTCATATCACGCGGACACCCCCCCTTGACCTGCCGCGCCGTTCGTGGTGCGCGCTCTCTGTCGCGAACCCTGGGGAAGGACAACTTCCGCAGGGGAACATTTAAAGGATAATAAATAGTATTATTATATAAATGTTCCCCTGCGGAAGTTGTCCTTCCCCAGGGTTCGCGACAGAGAGCGCGCACCACGAA
>DASPXY010000886.1:0-4355 GCA_035637055.1 Gemmataceae bacterium
ACCGAGGAGAAACTGCGCGCCCTGGCGGCGCAGGGCGTGAAGCGCGTGTTCGTCGCCATGCCGGGCTTCACGGCGGACTGCCTGGAGACGCTCGACGAGATCGGCCACGAGGCCCGAGCCGCTTTCGTGCAGGCGGGCGGCGAGCAACTGCACGCCTGCCGCTGCCTCAACGATCATCCCGCGTGGATCGAGGCGCTGCGTACCCTCGTGACGGAAGAGGGACGCGGGTGGCTAAAGGAGTGATATCAGCAAGCCCACGGGTTGCAACCCGTGGGCTTTACCGCGTGATAGTGGAGAGATCATGACGGACGCCGCGACTTTGGCCGACTATTTGGACGCCGCTCGCGAAGCCGCCCGACGCGGCGCCGCGGTGCTGGAGGAGTGGCGCCACCGCTTCCGCGTGCAGGAGAAGGCACGCTTCGACCTCGTCACCGACGCCGACCTCGGCTCGCAGAAAGCCATCTACGAATATCTCGGCCGGCGCTACCCCGGTCACGCCTTCCTCGGTGAAGAAGACCGCTCACCGCATGCGCGCCCCGGCCCCGACGCTCCCCCGACCTGGATCATCGATCCGCTCGACGGCACCACCAATTACGTCCACGATTGCCCGCTCTATTGTGTCTCAATCGGCTTGCAGGTCGCTGGCGAGTTGGTCGTCGGGGTGGTTTACGATCCGTCGCGGTTGGAGATGTTTGCGGCGGCAAAGGGCCAGGGCGCCTGGTTGGGCGAGCAGCGCCTGCAGACGAGCCGGGCGGCACGGCTGGAGGAGGCGCTCCTGGCGACGGGCTTTCCGCCGGATCTGCACGGCCAGGAACTGACGCTGGCGTGGTGGCGTTACTTCTCGTTGCGGACGCAGTCGCTGCGGCGCACGGGCTCGACGGCGCTGAATATGGCCTACGTCGCGGCGGGCCGCTTCGACGGCTATTGGGCGTTCGACAATCATGTCTGGGACGTGGCCGGCGCCGCAGTGCTGGTGCGCGAGGCAGGCGGCGCGCTGACGAACGTGGACGGCACCCCCTACGACCCCTACACGCCCGATGCACTGGTCAGCAACGGGCCGCTGCATCCGGTCTTGCTCGATGCCCTGCGAACGGGGCCGAATCCCTGAAGTGAGGAGAAAAGAGAGGGGAGAAGAGAGTATGGCAACGGCGCCGAAGAAGACCCTCCAGGGCCCGCGCGGACACTGGCTGCTGGGCTGTCTACGGCAATTCCAACGCGATCCGCTGACCCTGTACACGCAGGCGAACCGCGACTACGGGCACTACGTCCGCATTCGGGCGTTTCCCGGCATCTACGTCTATCTCCTGACGCACCCCGAGGCCGTCGAGCACGTCCTCCAGAAGAACCACAAGAACTACCGCAAGCCCGACTTCTTCAACAAGACGGTCGGCCTCCTCGCCGGCAACGGCATCCTTACCAGCGAGGGCGACTTCTGGCTGCGGCAACGACGGCTGATGCAACCCGCCTTCCACCGTCAGCACCTCGCGAAACTGGCCCCGCTCATGGTCGCCGCCGCCGAGTCCTTTGTCCGCGAGCAGCAAGCCGCAGGACCGGGTCAGGTCGTGGACATTCTGGACGCGATGATGAAGGTCGCTCTCCGGATCGCCGGGAACACCCTGTTCAGCACAGACATCACCGGCGAGGCGGACGAGATCGGCAGGGCCTTCCGGACCGCGTTCGCCTACGTCAGCCGGCGCATGAACTCGCCGCCGCTGATCCCGACGTGGTTCCCCACCCCGCGCAACCTCGCGTTCGCCAGGGCCAGGCGGCTCCTCAACCGGGTGGTGCTGGGCCTGATCGCCGCCCGCCGCCGGGCCGCCTCTCGTCCCGACGACCTGCTGACGCTGCTGCTCGCCGCGCAGGACGAGGAGTCGGGCGCCGGCATGACGGACCAGCAGGTGAAGGACGAGGCATTAACGCTGCTGACGGCGGGCCACGAGACGGTGGGGGCGGCATTGTCCTGGACGTGGTACTTGCTCGGCCAGCATCCGCAGATCCAGGCCGACCTCTACGACGAGATCCGCGGCAAACTTCAGGGGCGTAGCCCCACCCTGGACGATTTGCCTGGCCTGCCTCTGACGAAGGCGGTCTTCGAGGAGTCGCTGCGGCTCTACCCGCCCGCCTGGGGCCAGCCCAGGGAGTCGATTCGCCCCGACGAGATCAACGGCTTTCCGATCCCGGCGAAGGCGATCATTACCGTGAACCAGTGGGTGACACACCGCCACCCGGACTTCTGGGACGAACCCGAGACGTTCAAGCCCGAGCGTTTCCTGCCTGGCCGGGCAGAGGGCCGGCACAAGTTCGCATACTTCCCGTTCGGAGGCGGGCCGCGGGTCTGCATCGGCAACACCTTCGCTCTGCTGGAGGGGCCGCTGGTGCTGGCGACCCTCGTCCAGCAATTCCGCGTCGAACTGGTGCCGGGCCAGAGCGTCGTCCCGGATCCGACGTTCACGCTCCGGCCCAAGACCGGCGTCAAGGTTCTCCTGTGGCCCCGCTGAGGTATTGTCCGCTCTCGCAACGGACTCTGGTTGTCGCCTTATACAGAATGCCCTGGGTCGTTCATGGTGGACACCAACCCGAAGCGTCAGCGAGGACGGCCCTCGCTGACGCTTCGGGTTGGTCAAGGAAGAACCCCAAGGCCATTCCGGAATAGTGCCCAAGCGGAGCGCTGGGGAGAGGCAACACGAGGAGAGCCTGCTTCCTGTTGCCTTTTTCCTTTTCTTTTCGTCCCGCGACGCGTACTCTCACAAGGACAGCGCTTCACACCATCAGACATTCATCAACGGGAGGGTACGCCCATGGCCGGACCGGAATCAGCGTTAGGGATGTTGCTGTTCGTGCTGCTGAGCTTCGGCAGCAACTCCAGAGACCTCGTGTCGTACCTGAACGCGGACGACTATTTCAAGTCCCGTCAGGTCGAGGTCACGGTTGAGAAAATGTTGGACCTGGCCGCCAAAAGCCCCGTGGACGGCAAGGACCAGGTCATGCAGTTGCTCGCCATCCGCAAGTTGACCGCCAACCCGGCAGAGGCCCGCCGCGATCGCCGCGTGCGCGCTCTCCTGGCGGAGATTGCGGAGGGTAAAAAGGGCAAGGACCGCCTCGGCTTCGCCGAGGAGTATGCCCGGCGAGCACTGGCCCAACTCGACGGCAAACAGATCGCCACGTCGATCATGCCGAAGAATAGCTTGCGCTCCGAGGCGTTCAAGTGGTTCCCGAAGGACGCCGCTTTAGTGGCGGGCTTCGACCTGCGTCCTGTCGAGGGTATCCCGGCGGTCGAGGTCGGCGCGCTGCAAGAGGCGGTCACCAAGTTCACCCGGCAGACGAACATGGAGGAAATCTTTGACTTCATCGAGAAAGTCGGGAACATCCGCCTCGACCGCTTCTCGGTGGGCCTCGCGCCCGACCCGCAGGGCGGGAAGAACGCCCGGATCTACGTCCGGATCACCGGCAAGGCGGACCACCGGCGGCTGGTCAATTTCCTGCGGGACACGGCGAAGGTGGAGATTGTGCGCGAGGAGCGCGGCGCGGACAAGGAACTGATCACCTTCCTGCGGGCGGGCAACCGGCCCCCGGTCATCGCGGTGGTCGGCGACTCGGACCTGCTGCTTGGCGGCTACATGCGTGACGAGGGCGACCACATGGCCATCCTCCGCGAGATGCTGGAGGTGCGCGGCGGCAAGCAGCAGAGCGTCACCACTGGCCCGCTGGCGGACCGGCTCAAAAAGGCGCACGCCCAGACCTTCATTCTGATGGCTGGCGATATTACGAAGGAACTCGGTCTGGGGCCTCTCGGCGCCCCGGGGGTCGATGGCAAGCAGACACTGCCGAAGGCGGTGGCGATGGAGGCCACCCGCAAGGCCAATGGGTTGGATATCGTGGTGGATGCGGTGATGGAGAATGAGGCCGACGCCCGGCGGTTGGCCGATGAGGCATCGAAGGGCCTGCGCGACGGCTTCGAGGACATCCAGCGCGAACTGAAGCGCAAGGACGTGCCCAAGGAAGCGAGTGAACTGCTGACGAAAACGCTGGAGACCGTCAAAATCCAGGCCAAGGCCGCGACGATCAGCATCTCCATCCACGTCTCGAATGAAGTGATGAAGGCCGTCCCGGATCTGCTCGGCAAGATCGGCGCGATCCCTGGCGCCCCACCGCCACCGCCGGAGCTAAAAAAGGAGTTTAACGAGATCAAGGAGTTCAAAAAGATCCCCAACCGGCAACGCAGAGATGCTCCGCCGCCGGGGGCGAGCGGGCGGCGGGCAGGAATGCCGGCGCTGGCGCCGAGGTGGACGGCGGCTGCGGTAACTGTCGGCTGCCCTTCGCAAACATCCATCTGGCGAGCACCCCGGCTCCTTGCA
>DASPXY010000887.1:0-4754 GCA_035637055.1 Gemmataceae bacterium
TCCGTACTCCGTACTCTGTACTCTGGAATGGCTCCTCCTCACTCGGTGCTCTGACATGCGAACGCTCGTCGAACTGCAGAAGCAACTGCCCATCTCGGTCGAAAACGGCCTGACCCTCGAAGGCGCCGCCCAGAGCCGTGACAAGTTCGGCACGAACAAGCTCACGCCGCTGCCGCGCGAGCCGCTCTGGAAGAAGTTCCTCGAGAAGTTCGACGAGCCGATCATCAAGATCCTGCTCGCCGCTGCGCTGCTGTCGATGTTCGTTGACCTGTTTCGCGGCAACCCGGTGGCGGCGGGCGTCGCCCTGGGCGTCTTCGCCGCGGCCGCCCTCGCTCTGTACGTGCTGCACCTGGGAGAGTGGCTCCCGTCGCTGCTGTTCGGCTCGGCGATCGTTGTCTTCGCCGTCGCGCTGATCGTACCGCCGCACCATCCGTCAATCGAGGGCTTGGCGGTCATGGTGGCCGTCATCCTCGCCACCGGCGTCGCCTTCGCCAGCGAGTACAAGAGCGATCGCGAATTTGAGATCCTCAACGCCCAGAAGGAATCGCTCCGCGCCAAGGTGCTCCGCACCGGGCAGTTTCAGACAATACCGATGGATCAAGTCGTCGTTGGCGATACGGTCATCCTGGAGATGGGCGACGAGATCCCTGCCGACGGCCGTCTCGCCAAGGCCACCGAGTTGTACATCGATCAGAGCCTGATGACCGGCGAGTCGGAGCCGGTGCGTAAACAGGCGCGGCCGGCTGACGACACTGCCGATGGCCCCGAGCAGCCCGGATGCCTGTATCGCGGCACGCAGGTCGTTGACGGTGTCGGCGAAATGATCGTCACGGAGGTGGGCGACGAAACGTCGCTGGGCCAGATCGCGCGCCGCCTGTCCGCCGAGGAGGGCGAGGAGGAAGAGGAGGTCGCCACCGCCGAGACCGAAGAGAAACGCGTCAAGCGCAAGCTCACCATCTCCAAGGAACTGACTCCCCTGCAGCTGAAGCTGACGAAGCTGGCCGACCTGATCAGCAAGGTGGGCTACATCGCGGCGGTGCTGATCTTCCTGGCCCTGTTCATCCGCGGCATCTTCGCCATCGACCCGAGCAACGCGCCCTACCGGGAGATCTACTGGCCGGAGACCGGCGCCGACGCACTGGCCGTCGCCCGCAATCTGCTCGGTTATTTCGTCTACATGGTCATCATCATCGTCGTGGCCGTACCCGAGGGGCTGCCGATGAGCGTCACCGTCTCGCTGGCACTCGCCATGCAGAAGATGACGCGCGCGAACTCGCTGGTGCGCCAGCTCGTCGCCTGCGAGACGATCGGCTCGGCCACGGTGATCTGCTCGGACAAGACGGGGACGCTGACGCAGAACAAGATGCAGGTGACGCGCGCCTGCTGGGACGGACAAACCTTCGACCGCGGCACGCCGGACTGGCCCAAGTTCGAGGCACACTTACCCTGGCCGCGCGACGGCAAGCCGCTCGATTGGATCGCCCTCAATGCCGCCGTCAACTCTACCGCGAACCTGGAGCAGAAGGAGGGCAAATTGGTCACAGTCGGCAACGCCACCGAAGGGGCGTTGTTGCAATGGTTGGGCGAATCCGAACTGCCCTACGAGAAGATGCGGCTGCAGTTCGAGCCGCTTTACCAGATCCATTTCTCGGGGGAGCGCAAGCGGATGACGACGGTGATTCGCTACGGCGAGCGGCTCGTGGTGCTGGCCAAGGGCGCCCCGGAGTGGGTGCTGCACAATAGCACCCACTACCAGGCCGCCGACGGCACCGCGCACACGTGGACGCCCGAGGCGCGGCAGCAGTCCGAGGCGGAGTTGCGCGACGCGGCTGCTCGGGCGATGCGGACACTGGCGTTCGGTTACGCGGTGTTGCCGCCGGAGACGCCCCACGCGGAGGACGAACTGCACGCGCGGCGCGAGGCCCTGGAGAGCGGGCTGGTGTTCGTCGGTTTCGTCGCCATCCGCGATCCGCTGCGCGAGGACGTCAAGGACTCGGTCGCCCAGTGTCGTCAGGCGGGCATCGAGGTCAAGATGATCACCGGCGATAACGTCGAGACGGCCCGCGCCATCGCCTACGAGATCGGCCTGATCGGGCGCCGCGATGAGCCGATCAACACGCCCGACGGGGTCATCCTCACCAGCGATAAGTTCAACGAACTCTCGGACGAGGAGCTGAAACAGCGGTTGCCAACCCTGCGTGTGCTGGCGCGCGCGCGGCCGTTGGACAAGTTCCGCATGGTGAAGGCACTGCAGGAACTGGATCATGTGGTGGCGGTCACCGGCGACGGCACCAACGACGCACCGGCACTCAAAAAGGCCGACGTCGGCCTGGCAATGGGCATTGCCGGCACCGAGGTCGCCAAGGAGGCGAGCAAGATCGTCCTGCTCGACGACTCGTTCTCGACCATCGTCAAGGCGGTCCACTGGGGCCGTTCGCTCTACGAGAACATCCAGCGCTTCATTCAGTTCCAGCTGACGATCAACGTCAGTGCGCTGGCCATCGCGTTCCTCGGCCCGTTCTTCGGCGTGCGTCCGCCGTTCACGATCTTGCAACTCCTTTGGATCAACGTCATCATGGACACCTTCGCGTCGATCGCGCTGTGTTCGGAGCCGCCGCGTCCCGGCCTGATGTCGCAGCGGCCCAAGCGCAAGGACGAGAACATCCTGACGAAACCGATGATCCAGACGATCTTCACGACGGCGGCGTTCTTCATCGTCGTGATGATGGTGCTGTTGGTGGGTATGAAGTATGGTTGGTGGCTGAGCGACGCGCTCACCGACGAGACACGCTCAAAATCGTTCGTTCAGTTGACGTACTGGCAGGTTACTGTCTTCTTCACCATCTATGTCCTCTTCCAGGTGTGGAACGAGATCAACTGCCGGTCGCTGACCCCTGAGGTGAGCGGCTTTAGTGGTCTGTTCCGCAACCGCGTGTTCCTGGTGATTGTTGGACTGATTGTGCTGGGGCAGGTGCTGATCGTCACGTTCGGCTATGATGTATTCGAGGTGCGGCCGCTGAGTCCGTTGGCATGGTTGGGCATCGCCGCCTTCACGGCGTCGGTACTGGTCTATGCCGAAATCGCCCGGCGGATTCGGATGGCGGCGCAGAAAGCCGGGTGACATGACGAGCCCACGGGTTGCAACCCGTGGGCTTCGCGAGGGACCAATCATGAGTGACGACAAGGAGCAACTGCAGAAGGTCGTTGAGAAGCTCGGCATCGGCTCGTACCACCGGCACGTTTTTCTTTGTCTGGGGCCGAGTTGCTGCACGCCGGAGACGGGCCAGGAGGCGTGGGAAAAACTGAAACAGACCCTCAAGGAGAAGGGACTGCTGACCGGGCCGAACGCCTGTTACCGCACCAAGGTCGGCTGTCTGCGCATCTGTCAGCAGGGGCCGACGATGGTCGTGTACCCCGAAGGGACGTGGTATCACGGCATGACTGCCGACAAGATCCCGCAGTTCGTGCAGCAGCATCTCGTCGAGGGGAAGCCGGTCGAGGAGTGGGTCTTCGCGCGGAACCCGCTCGCGGAATGAGCGGCGGCACGGTTCGCTCACGCCCCCGAGTTGCCCAGGCGCTGCGGTAGGGAACGACTCCAGGGAACCGTGGGAGACGACATGCCTTTGTCCTCCAGGGGAACGAGGCGCAGCGACTTCCTGCCAGAGGGACACGTCTCGGGCAAGGTCGGTCGAGAGCGGTGGGTGCCCCTCTCGGTACGCGGTAGCATCATCTCATCGACTGGCGTACCGGAGCGCTGCTCGCCTGCACAGTCGTGTTGGTTTGGCCGCGCCGGGGCATCGGTGGGAACGGGGCAGCGACTCCTCAAGCCCTGGCCTGAATTGTAGACCTCCGGCGGCGCAAGTGCTGGACGCTCAACAGGAGACCCGCGCTGGCGAGCAGGATCGCCGAGGCCGGTTCGGGAACCAGGGCCGGCGCACCATCCGCCGGCCCGGGGACGATGCCTTCAAACTGGTCGGAGAAGGACCCATTCCACCCAGCGGCGGCAAAATGTACCTGACCCGGGGCCTGGTTGCTGAGGATGGAGAAGGTGGCGCTACTCCCCTGTCCCAGTAAGGGAGGGTCGGACTGCCACCTGATGTAACCGCGATCCTGGTAGTATCCCCACCCCTTCGGTTGTGTGTGGTCCGCGGGGATGCCAAAGAGGCCGTCGAGTTGAAGGATCGCGAGTGGCATGTCCGAGGGCTGAGGATTGCTCAGGACGTACTGATAGAGATGGAAGCCATCGGTCTGGTAGGTGACAGTTGCTGTGACGAACGGCGTAGCCTGGCTATGACCAAATCTCAGCACGCCCGGCACCTGGACGGTTGTTACGAGGATTGGCTCAGCCCGGCTCGTCTGTGTCGAACCGAACATCAGGAGAAGCATCGCAAGCAGACACGGATAGGTTGGTCGGCGTCGCATGGCACTCCTCCTTGGTACCTCTTCCCGATTCCCCGCCAGGCGCGACGAACTTACCCGAACGGTCTGGAGAAGACAAGACCATCGCGAGGGAACGAGGGAAACCCGCGAGCGGTTCGCAGGCGCGTGCGCCATCCAAGCGAGAACCGGTCTAATCGACTGAGTTCTTTCAGTTGAGTGGATCCCGGGGAAGTAGTGATTGCTTCAGTGGCCAGGATGACCTCTGCCGGGGTCAGCGCTTCAGCTCGTAATCCTTGATCTTGCGGTCAAGGGTCGAACGCTCAATTTTGAGGATCGTCGCGGCCTGGCTCTTGTTCCACTCGGTATGTTCCAGG